>JAEYUA010000073.1 GCA_023433755.1 Bacteroidota bacterium
GTGATTACCTGTCTTCACTTTCACCATTCGAAAAATCTATTTTCCCTGTAGACTGGGCCGGTGAAAAAGAAAGTGTGAACTGGTTTCACCAGGCAAGAGAATACACCGAAAAATTTTTACACCAGCAGCAGATCCGTGATGCCGTTCAAAAGCCGGGCATTATGACCGTGGAATTTTTCCAGCCCTTCATTGGCACCTTCATGTATGCGCTGCCTTATACTTATCGAGAAACGAAAGCAGACGAAGGCACCGTGGTGAGAGTTACGGTAACAACAGAAATAGGAGGAAGCTGGAACCTGATGATGATGGACCAGCAATGGCAATTGCTCGCCAATCATTCAGGTGATGCGGATGCGGAAGTGATGATAGAACCAGATATCGCCTGGAAGCTGTTTTCAAAAAGTAGCAGGCCACACGAGATCAGGAGCCAGGTTACCATCAATGGCAAACAACAGCTCGGCGAAGTGGCGCTCAATATGATTTCTGTAATGGCTTAATGCTGCTGCAGCAGGTATTTTTCAAGCGCTGAAATAGCCTGCTCTCTCACCTGTGGATCGAGGGCCTGTTCATCATGCCATTCATCATGCTCCCTTTTCAGGGCGAAAGATGAAAAGGTTCTTGCATTCCCTTCTGAAAGAAAAACATATTTCTCCTGGTCAAACATAACCCGGAAGTTGACCTTTTCATTTTCAATGATGATATGCGTGGTAAACAGGTCTTCCATTCTCCTCTTTTAATTTGTGTTCCTGCTTTTCAGGAGGCATCAGTAACAGCAGGCTGCTCCAGTAATTGCATGAGTTGGTCAAGCTTGGGTGCCAGGATAATTTCGGTACGCCTGTTGCGCTGCCTGCCCTCAGTGGTTGTATTGGAATCAACCGGTTCGTATTTGCTTTTTCCACTTGCGGTTACACGTACCGGATCCACTTTGTAATTTTCTGTCAACAGCCGGACAATAGCGGTAGAGCGGGCTACACTCAATGCCCAGTTGTCCTCATACCTGCCCTTGATGGGAACAGAATCGGTATGGCCTTCCACTACTACATTGATATCAGGATTCAGATTCAGTACCTCGGCCAGTGTGCCCAGCGCCTGTTCACCTTTTGGATTCACCACGGCGCTGCCAGATGGAAACAACAGGTTTTCCTGGAGGCTTACATACACTCTTCCATTTTTTGTGAAAACCTGCAATTCATTTGAATTGAAACCGGTCAGGGCATTGGCCATCTTCTGGCGAAGATTTTCAACTGCCTGCCTTTGCTGATCAAGCAGCCTGCGCAAGTCCCAGAGCCTTTTCTGTTCTGCCTCCAGTTGTTTTTGAGTCATATTCGCCATACCGGAAGCATCAGCCGCCTTCTTCATGGCATCGTCAATCTGCTTCACCAGTTTGGCATTATCGATCTGCAGATTTTCTATTTGTGATTTGAGCGAAGCAATATCATTGGAGAGCTCGGTATTTTTTGCCATCAGGCTCTGCTCCCTGTCGAGCGAGGCCTGGTATTTTTTCTGCGAGATACAGGAAGTGAGCAGAATTCCGGAAAGCAGGATCAGCAACAGGCTGTTATGTTTCTTCATAACAATAATTTGCCCGAAGGACTCAAAAAATTATGCCAATGGAGAAGTTAGGGAGTTCAAAGTCGAAAATTCAAAGTCGTTGAACTAGAGAATATGAATTCTGAAATTTTTCAACGGGTGACCTATTTTACTCTATGCATCCGCTATCTCCCAATCTCTGCGCTCCCTTAGCGTCCTCTGCGTCTCCGCGGTTCCTGCCTTTACTTCCCCCGTAAATTCAATGATCAATATCTTTACCCATGCATCTCAATTACGAATTCAAAGCAAGCTGCGATGATCCTGCTATCATCGAAAAGATCTTATTGAACCAGCAGCCCGTATTTGCCGGAACGGACCACCAGGTAGATACTTATTTCAACGTACCTAATGGCAGGCTCAAATTACGCGAAGGGAATATTGAGAACGCCCTCATTCAATACAACCGGGATAATATCGCTGGGGCTAAAACTTCGCATGTTGTGTTGTACAAAACCAATCCTGGTTCTTCTTTAAAAAATGCACTTGTAAATGCCCTCGGCATTAAAGTGGTTGTTGACAAAACAAGGAAGATCTATTTTATTGAGAATGTAAAGTTTCATCTCGATGAAGTGGTTGGGTTGGGAACCTTCGTGGAGGTAGAGGCAATTGATGCGGAAGGCAACATAGGGCTGGATAAACTCAAAAGCCAGTGTAACGGTTATGCTCATCTGTTTGGCATCCGCGAAAACCAGTTCATCGCTGCATCTTACAGCGACCTGCTTATGGCAAAAAAATCCTCAACTTCCTGACCGGCTAATAATCGGCCTTTTTATAATTGGTTGAACCTCTATTTTTTATCAGGCTTTGTATTTTGGCACGTGATTTTATCTTTTAACCTTAAAGACTGGCTATGCAACCTTCACTGAACGAAAGGAACCTGGAAAAAGAGATTGGCATTAATGGAAATATATCGCCCAACGTTTTTATTGAAAAACCTTATAGTCACGGAACGGATACCCACCCTGTGAATGGCAATTATGCTCCGGATGATGAAGACGATGATGAGGAAGATGGTGAAGAGGAAGATCTGATTTTAGGAGATGAAGATGAAATATCAGGAGATGAGGAAGAGTTTGAAGTGGAACTGGAAGAAGATATTGACGAGGCAGACCTGGATGAAGATGATCTTGTGATTGACACGGAGGATGATGATGATGACCTTTGAAAACAGAACAAAATCTGATTAGTCCCGACCCCCGGTCGGGATTTTTCATTTACAGCACTAAAGCTCCATCAGCATCATTAACTTCCTGGCATCTTGCGGCGCATGGCCGCCAATATCATTATTGAAATATGCCCAGATCTCGTGACCTTCTTTGAGCCATTTGTAAAACAGGTTGGCGAAATACTCCAGCATTTGATCAGGGTATGCGGAAGCATATAACTGCCCCGGACCATGAAAGCGCAGGTAAATATTTTTCGCTGTGATCTTTTCACTGTAAGGAAAGAAAACTCCTGACTGCGATATCACCAAGCCGATTTGAAATTTCTTCATCAATGAAAGGCTTTTTTCCTGCATCCAGCTTTCATGTCTTACCTCCAGCACAAACTCATAATCGCTGTACTGTTGGCGCAGCACCTCGAAAAAATACAGCGTCTTCCCATGATCAAAAGCCAGGAAGGGAGGCAACTGCACCAGTACAGGTCCCATCATTTTTTTCATGGGAGCAAACACGGTGAAAAAATTTTCCAGCGGCGCTTCAGGATCGTTAAGCTTTTTCATGTGGGTGAGAAAGCGGCTCATTTTGGCGCAGAAGCGAAAATGCGCCGGCACCTGGGCCATCCATTTTTCAATGGTTGCCGGGCTGGGTATCCTGTAAAAACTGGAATTGATCTCGGTTGTATCAAAATCACCGGCATAAAAGCTAAGCCAACGGGTGGACGGCAGTTTTTCCGGGTAATACAGCCCCTTCCAGTGCTTATAGCTCCAGCCCGAGGTGCCGATATGAACCCGGTTGCGCATCAAAATGTTTTCTTAAAGAAATATGCCATACAACGGGCTGGCATCATTCTTCGTCAATAATATGGCTGCGGAAAAAACCGCGGCTCCACGAAAATTTGAAAAGACTTTTTTTCAAAAAACAAACCGCTCACTACGAACCCGTAAAGCAGAAACCTCTTCCATCGCTTTCTTTCT
>JAEYUA010000128.1 GCA_023433755.1 Bacteroidota bacterium
CACGGATGATGATATCATTCCTGAAACCTGCGCCCTGGCTGCCGCCACCCACTCCTGGGAGGGTCTGGATCACACGGCTAATATCAAAATTGCCACCAGGGTTGCTTTTGATTTCTTCTGTTGTAAGACGTTGAACACTCAATGGTGTTTCCAGTGTGGCTGCCCTGGCTGTTCTTTTATTGGATCGGATCACAATATTTTCCAGTTCCTGCGCAACTGCTTCCAGTTCAGCAGTAAGGTTGAGTTCGTTACCCGCACTCACAGTTATATTATACAAGGACAGGTTTTTATAACCCACCATGGAAAATTCAATCGTGTAAGTGCCAAAAGAAATTTCTGTAATTCTGAAATTACCTGCTGAATCCGATACAGTTGATTTGCCTGAACCGGCAAGGCTTACCGTAGCGCCAACCAGTTTTTGCTGGGAGGCCCTGTCCACCACCACACCCGAAATCCGGCCATTGTCCTGCGCATGGGTCAAAAGAGTTTGTGCGAAGAATATTAAAAAGAGGATGTTCCTTGTCACAAATCCTGCCTGTTTGCCTTTCATCTTTCTCATATTGCTGATTTAATAATCTGCAAATATACCCTTATCAAATCCTGCCCTTCCCTGGGTGAAGCAGATTATAAAATCATTAAGATTTACCAGTAAAAACTCTTTTGCTATGGATTAGTTGAGGGCATGATCTTGCCTGGGGGATATACGGGGTTCGTTTGTTTTTGGATTGAAGAGGAAATTCAAAAAGGGAAAATTCTTTTGGGCTCTGTGCAGTACTCTATTTGGATCTTTTAGCTTTCTCATTGAAAGCCAGGCAGAGGTTCACCCAATACTTAAAATCTTTCCTGTTTTTGAATCCTTCAGGACTTACATAACAATAACCTTTCAGTTCTTTTCCTTTCATGATCATGGGATGATAGCCTTTTTTTTCAGCTACCGTTTCATATAGCACGGGATCGTAGCGGCACATCAGGTTTTCACCACTCACATTCACACACATCTTTTGATTCACCATAAAACATAAGCCACTGAACATTTGTTTTTCTTCAATACTGAGACCAGGGCAACTGGCCAGGTAATCCCTCACCCTGTCCGCGAGTTTTATATCGTATGCCATAAATATGGTTTCATCAATTCTATAATGCAGACCTGCTCTTATTTATCAGGACTGATAGCAAGATCAAGTGGTTCACAAATCGGAATTTTAGACATAATCATCTCACACAAGTTCCATGTAAAAATTTTTCTATCCTGCTATTAAGTTAATGATCTCTGGCCAACCTTCTTTCAGTAAAAGCCTGGAACTTCTTCTTTTGTGGCTGATGATCTTTTAAGGCTGGCATGCGATAGTGCGGAAATATCAAACTTCCCGTCCCTACCCGGTATCATCTGGTGCTTTCCTGTATTTTTATCCAAATCATGCGGATGTTCAAAAAAATAACCCCTGCCATTCTTATTTTTTTTATGTCAACGGGTGCCATTTTTGCTCAAAGCCCAGGGCAACCTTTGCTCATGCCAACCATTGACAGCCTGCTGAAACAGGTTGTTGATAACCAACTGGTGCCGGGTGGTGTCATTGCTATCAGGAAAGATAAGCAGGTGCTATACCGCAAGGCTTTTGGCTTCGTTGAAAGAAAGACTTATGATAATAAACCGGTCAGCAATCCGGCAGCCATGACCACAGATCACCTGTTTGATATTGCTTCGCTCACTAAAGTCGTAGCTACTACCACCTCCGTCATGCTGCTGGTTGATCGCGGACTATTAAAGATTGATGATCCTGCAGGCAAATACATCGCTGCTTTTGATGCGGATGATAAAAAAAAGATCACCATCCGTCATTTGCTTAATCACACTGCGGGACTCATCACCTGGTATCCTCTTTATTACAGGGCATCCAATAAAAAGGAGGTGTACCGGTTAATTGGTGAACTGCCCCTGGCCTATCCTGTGGGTGAGGCCCGGCATTACAGTGACCTTGGCTTTATCCTGCTGGGAGAGATCATTGAAAAAATTTCAGGAATGCCGCTGGAAAGGTTTGTGCAGGAAAATATTTTCAATCCTTTGAAAATGGATCATACCACCTACAACCCTTTGTCAAAGGAAAAATTTACTATGATAGCTCCAACTTCTCATGGCAATCCTTATGAAAAAAGGATGGTCTATGATACTGCACTGGGATTCGTTTACAAGGAGATCGATCCTCAGGGCTGGAATGGATGGCGTAACCATACTTTGCGTGGGGAGGTAAATGATGGTAATGCCTGGTATGCCATGAATGGCGTGAGTGGTCATGCCGGGTTATTTTCTACTGTTGATGACCTGCAAAAGCTGGTGGATATGTTACTTGATAGTGGAATGGCAAATGGAAAACCCTTTATTTCTCAAAAAACCATTCAACTGTTTTTAACACCTGATAAATTCAAAAATGGCCTGGGCTGGATGATGGATAGTGGCGAATCGTTTTTGTGGAACGCACCAGGGGGAAGTTTTGGACATACCGGGTTTACAGGCACCAGCATTGTAGTGGTACCCTCCTTGCGATTGTCATTGATACTTTTGATCAACAGGCAAAATATGGGTTTGCTGCCAACACGATACTACTACAATCCAAATCCCCTGAGAAAAGCGGTATTGACTGCTTTGCTGAATGCAACCCGGTAGGTATGTTTAATTGTACTTATTCTGATCTGGCAAGGAAGTTTAAATTGGATCGCAAGGATTTTCTTGAGAAGTCTGGGCAAATGGCTTGAAAAGAAAGTATGACCTTGATTAGATCTTGGCCCCCGTTGGAGCGCCGTACTTTTCCTCCATGGAATGATGTTCAGAATGGCAAATAACTTTCCTCAATATTTTCTATTGCAGGTTGATATCACAATTCCAGGTAGCTTATTCCATGCTTTCTGAGCTGAACCCAACCGGTATGAGTGGCTCTTCATAATCATAGAAGGAAATATAGATCACGGTCTTCCTGTTTTTACCTGACTTGTCCTTGTACTTTACTTCGTACCTGTCAACCATTGCCAGCCCCATAAAGCCGTTTTCGGATTCGTAGGGACAACAACTGCCCAGTCTTTCATAGGTGATTTTATTTTCCTGGCCATCTCGGAGCAGGTCCAGGTAATCCCGTTGGTTGGCCGGACCGCTCTTTGGGCCTTTCCCTACTTTTACGGGCTGTTCGGGCGTCAATCCATATTTCTCGGATGCTGCCTGCCTGGTCAATGATTTGATCTCGTAAATCAGCTCCTTTGTTTTCGAAGAATCTTTTGGGTCCGAAGCCTGTGAATAAACAGGTGATGATAACAGGACAATAAAATATAATAATAGGAATGATCTCATGTGGCGCCAGTTTGAGTTATGCCCGGTACATTGATTACCGTAAAATTTCCAGTTAAAATAGTAATTGATTGTCAATCCAGGAATAGCCGCCACACATTTATTCAGGTGATCCGTAATGCCCAGCTACTCTAATGGCAGGAACAGTTTCACGCCTCTTCCAAGCAACAGTTTATCCAGATGCCCCATCTTTTTATGATCAATTGTGATCAGGTGCATATGCAGGAAGGTATCATGATGCGTGAAAATGGCTTTATGCCGGGTGGAGAAAAATCCTATGATTTCAGCCTGCTCATTACTGAGATCATAATTCACCTGGCCCACATGCGCCTCATCTGGTGAACTGACCGTGGATCCTGCAGGCAGATTAACAATATGAATGGTGGCATTTTCAATAGTACCCTGCAGCCTGAAAAAGAAGGGTCTCGTGGATTTTGTAGTTAGGGCATTTATATAGTCTTCCAGTTGTTGAATGGTGCGGATACTGTCTGGTAAGCTTTGTTCCTTCCATTGGCTCACATTTGCATAGCCAAAAAATGGTGCTTTGATTTGGTAGGTCTCTTCCACTTTCATGCTATTCTCACCGGTCACTACCGACCTGTAAGATTTTCCATTGATGATCAGGATCTCACCTGCCAGGTATTCCACCGGGCCCAGTCCGTATAAATTGGTTTTGTTGCTGATGGTGTCCAGATCAATTTTACCGGAAAGCTCACCCTTCCACATCACCTCTCTCATTTCACCAATGATCCTTACTTTGTTTGCATTTTGCGCGTTGATCCTGGATGGAATCAAAGCAATGAATGTGAGTATGTAGAAGATGATTTGAAAGTTCATTTGAATCAGTTTAACAGGATTGAACAGGGTCGCTGAAAGAGAGGTTGATAGTTTTATCCCGGTGACTGGTGTTCAAAACTGATCACCTCTTTCAAAATCCATTGATCATTAACCAGGAGGTAAAGATGAATGAATTTCGCTTTGCCGGTAAGAACATCCGGTTTATTTTTTTCTCTTATGTAAAACCGGTGGTTGCCGGTTTGAACAACTCCGTAAAGAATGTTGTTATTGTAAAGCGGAAATACTTCGAGGCTGTTTTCATCTGCCTTCCTGATTGGTTTCCTGTTCGCATCCCCGCATATATATTTTCTTGTATTTTCCAGGAACTGCTCCCTATTTTGAACGCCGCTTCTGTCATGATAGAACCTAAGGCCGCTGTCTATGGCATTTTCCAGGTAGCTGAAATCACATTGATTGAACGAACGTTCGAAAAAGATACTGTCCTGGATTTTTAACTGCCGGTATAATGGTGAATCCTTTGGAACCTGGGCTATTACAACCAGATTAACAGCTAATAGCAGGAAGACACAGAGGAAGGGATATTTTTTCATGAAGCTTTGTGAAACTATGAAAATATTTCACAGGATCACAAAGCTATTCTGCAACTACGGTGCTACAATCAGAGCATCTGTACGATCTGGATATTGTTGCCACAGGTGTCGTTGAACACCGCGATCCTGGCGGTTCCCATTTCAGTAGGTTTCACACTGAACTCAACGCCGGTCTTCACCAGTCGCTCATACTCCTGTTGCACATCATCCACATTGAATTGAGTGTAGGGTATGCCGGCATCAAATAAAGCCTTTTGATAGATCCTGGATGGTTCAAAATGCAAAGGAGAGGGTTCCAGTAAAAGTTCCGGACCATCCTGGTCTTCTTTGCTTACTACAGTTAGCCAGCGGCTATCCTCACCCAGGGGGATGTCAATTTTTTTTATGAATCCAAGTTTGCCCGTATAGAATTGCAGGGCTTTTTCCTGGTCAGGCACAGGAATGCTGATCACTTTTACTTTCATTTTTTGAATTTTTGAATCACAAATTTCAAAAACCAGCAATTTCCCGACTTTGCGAAAATTGCTTTCTTTGGTAAGAAGTAGGACTGAGACCGAACCTGGATTTGAAAAGAGTGCTGAATGAGGCCGGGCTATCGAAACCGACTTCGTAACAGGTTTGGGTTACGCTGTTTCCTTTCTTCAGGTATTTTTTCGACTGTTCCAGGCGTTTATCTGTAAGGAATTGTTTAGGGGTTTGACCATAATACCTTTTGTACAGGCGCAACAAATGGAATTTGGAAGTTAAACGGATATGCGATAGAAGTTCGAGGTTCAATTCCCTGTCAAAATGATTGGAGATAAAATGCCTGGTTCCAATCACGGTTTCAAGCTGGTTCTGATTGGAGAAGCAGTTTTTTTTGATCCGGGTGATTTCTTTATGGTAATGGGTCATATTCTAAGGTTATAACGCAGAGATCATTTTTTTCCCGCCAACAGTTGACCAGGTCTTCAGATTCATCAAAAATACGACACCGTCTTCACAGCCAGTTGAAACTAATCCAAACTGCGTGGTCAAATCCTGATGAAATCTTTCTGCAGTTTCTAACATTGGGTTATAGGCCTCTTGATATAACTTGTCACCATCCTTATGTCAAACAAGCGACTCTTAAAATTTAAGCTTTAGAAACTGTTTGGTGCAGCACACCTCTTCCAATATTCCATGATCACCATAATCGTTTTTTCCAGCTCAGCCATAGTAGTTTGCTTTACAAAGAAACCTTGCACAGATAAACTATAAGCATCAATAACAGCCTTTTGATTTAGAGCAGTAGAAAAGAATAAATAGGGGATACATCTCAAAGAAAGGTTAGCATCTGTTTTCAATTTTTCTCTTAGCTCAAATCCTGTCAATTTAGGCAAATTGATATCCGAAAGAATAAGGAAGGGCACCACATTTCGGGCAGATATAAATTTGAGCGCTTCCTGCCCATCGGTAAAAAACAAGAGTTCATTAGGATACTTTAATTTCCTGAATACTTCTGTGAGCATATCCTGGTCATCTATATCATCCTCTATAATGATAACCGGACCATTCTGGTTTAAAAATGACACTTCTTTTTTGCTCATGGAAATTGATTTAACTGCTTAGATGTATTTTCCCTAACTATGGGGAAGTTAAACCAGAATTTTAAATTATTTGATTCCTGAGGCGTAAGGGTAAAGTGAAATATTTGCAAAGTGGCTGTTGACACTTAAATCTAATGCTGAGTAAAAAGGGGGGCTGCAACAGTTTTGGATATCACTGCTGTCAGAAGCGGGGGATAAGTTTATACCTCAAATGTGTAGTCAATTCTGACTATAGCGGAAAACTTCTGTTTGAGTTCAATATGGCTTTTCTTGCTGCTTCAACCCAATCATTACTGGATGGCAATTTAATCATCGGCTCAAAACCACGAAAATGGATGTAGTCTAAACCTTAATTCCTTTAAATGATATTATTCACTTGTTTGCAGATCAATTATCTTATTTTCTTTGTTGAACTGTATCATTAACCCTAATATCTCTTTGCTAAATAGGAGCCTGTAACGATACTCCCTGGTACCATTGCTCAATTCCTTCCTGGAAAGCAACTCTGGTTTAAGAAATTGGCCTTTTGATTTGAAATATTCGGATCCTCTTGCCAGTGTGGTGCTATCCATAAGCTCTGAAGCCAATTCTGTCGAGAACTGATCAAAACGCAATTTATTTTCGGTCACATTATTGATAAACTCACTTACTAGTTTTGTGATACCGGGCTCCGTATCCTTTATTGTTTTTAAACTGGCAATACTTAACCCGGGTTCATATATGCGTAATATTTTTGTAGAAATTTTATAGGTGCTGGCTCGTTTAAGATTTGCAAATACCACTACCGCAATTCTCTTTTCAGGATAGCGTTTGATGGTGCATTCAAATCCCTGCCAGCTCCCATTGTGTTCCAATATCCGTTTGCCATTTGCAGAATCAATTGACCAGCCAAACCCATAATTTTCGATTGTGCCATCAGTGAGTTTGGTAGGCGCCCACATCAGGTCGTAATATATTTTTTTCAGCAATTTACCCTCGTTTAAGCCAGCTTCCCATTTAGCCATATCCAGTGCTGTTACATACATTGAACCATCTGCTGTAGTGTTGATGGTAGGAGATACCCATTCTTGGTTTTTAATGATGCCATTGAGCAACCGGTATCCTGCAGCCCTGTTCGGAACAATATCTTCCTCAGTGATGATCCTGGCTGTAGTCATACCCAATGGCGTGAACACCCGTTCTTTTAAAAAATCACCGTAAAATTTACCTGCAGCTTTACTGATAATTATGCCAAGGGTAGCATAACCCATATTACTGTATCGCTGTTTTTCACCGGCTTTAAAGAGCAATGGCCTCTTTCTAAACTCCTGGTACAAACTATCCTCGGTATAGTTGGCCCAGTACTGGAAACTATTGGTATAATCGCTAAAGCCACTGGTATGATTGAGCAGGTTGCGAAAGGTAATAGAATCCCATCCCGGGGGTGCATCAGGAAAAAATTTAGTGAGCTTGTCGTCAAGGCTCATTTTCCCGTCCTGTACAAGGAGCAATACAGCAAATGCCGTGAACTGTTTGCCTACAGAACCTGCCTGGAAAATGGTTTCGGCTTTTACGGGTACTCTATGTTCGAGATTAGAATAGCCATAGCCCTTTACATAATCAATTTTCCCATCACGTACTACCACGAGAGAAAGACCAGGTATGCGTTGGTTATTCATTTCTGCATTGACTAATGAATCAACCTGCAGCTTTATTTTGGATGAAATTTTGTTTTGTGCTAAGCCGTAAAAGCATTGCAAACAGAAAATCAATAGAATTAGTTTACTTTTCATGTCTTCCATTTTACTGCTGTTAAATATATTTCGATTTTGTTTCAGAGAATAAACATTATTGCAAATCTATTGTAGCCTGATTTTTTAATCCCTGTCACTACCACATATTTATAAAGCATATTTTTTAGTCTATTTGACGGCGTACAATTGTTGTGTTACTATTTAGGGCTTGTCTAACATTGGGTGACATTACTGTTTATGCATTGCTAAATATGAGTTCAATTGAAATACGTGAGCCTCTCATTGGCCAATACGGGTTTGGCAGCCGTATTTAGTTTATTTGCAAACATTATTTCTATTTATGTCAACAATTTCGTCAATGCCAAACTGTTCAAAAATTGAAAGTAATTTCCCTGTTCCATGTTCCATTTTATACTCTAACTCTTCCTTATATATTGGGATTGCAGAGTAAAAATAAATTTCCTTTTCTTCAGTTTCTATGTAGGTGAAGTCGTCAGAAAGTGTGATTGATTCAAGTAAGATAATGCTGTCAAAATTATGGTTGACCTTACGGGAATGATCCAATGGTATTGTATGTCCATAACCTAACCAGGTATTGTTTAGATGAGGATATCTCGAAAGTTGTTTCAATGCCCGTACTGGCCAATAATTATTTTCTTCAGCTAAATCTTTATATTCAGGTTTCCAGTTCGCAGGCAATAGGATTGTGATTTCAGCAAATTTCAAGTGGTCCAGTTCGCCTGGCACTTTCATTGGTAAGGCGCTTAGTCCACAAGTCAATAGTAAATTATAATTCCTGTCTTCGCCCGGTTTAACGATAAAAATGTCTGAATGGATAACTTCTGATTCTTTTTCGTGTAGTACCAAAATCTCTTCTGAAGGAAAGAAATCTTCAAGGTGCTGATGAATTATTTCTACTGAATCTGGTATGTTGTTTTGGTCTATCACTATATATAGCTGACGTTAATGGATGGGTGCAGGCGCAAATCAGACTTCGGTCAGCCTGCTTTTGCACTGCTGCTAAATAAAGATATGAAGTTCAGCCCTTGATTGTCAGCTTTGCTTGTGCTAAACCGGTGTTATCGAAAGGGCATCAGGTAGATTGATTTTTGCCCCACCGTTGAAGTTCGGCTTCTATAAGGTCATAATTTTCCTGATCGAAGCAGACAAATTGTACAAGTTCAATTACGTTCGGCTCTATAGGGAAGCGTGCTACTGTTGATATGGCAATAAAAGCTGCTTCTGGTTTAGGAAACCTGTAAATGCCTGTACTAATATTTGGGAATGCAATTGATCTACAGTTATTTTCAATGGCTAGTTGTAACGAGTTCTTATAACAACTTGCAAGCTTTTCTCTTTCACCCATGTGGCCTCCGTTCCAGACGGGACCGACAGTATGTATAACAAAATCTGCTGGAAGGTTTCCGGCGGTGGTAATTACAGCATCTCCAGTTTTGCAGCCACCTTGCCTGGCTACTATTTTCCTGCAATCTTCTAAAATTGCGGGCCCGCCTGCTCTGTGAATGGCTCCATCAACTCCACCACCCCCAAGAAGTGAGGTGTTGGCAGCATTCACTATGGCATCTACCTGCACCGTTGTGATGTCAGCTTTTACTGCTTGCATTTTAAAGTTCATTGCCATTTCACTACCGCTATTGGTTATTACTTAGTATCCGGTGGAGTTTTTGGGAAACCGCTATCCGGTCCGCAGCTATGATGAGAATTATGTTTGATGAATTTAAGAACTAATCTTGAATGTATTTCGTGGAGTTGGAACAAGAAGTGAATGATGGAACATCGGATGGTTTATACGTCCTGCCCTGACGAACCCAGGCCGCTTTAAAGCGCTTTGAGTCTCACATGCTGTTCAAAGGTTTTCAAATTCATTCTATTCATTCCCCATGATGCAACAGAAGCGATATTGCCCGGGTCACAAATGCTGTTGAATAAAATTCTGTCTTTTTCTTTTATAATAGTTATCAATTCGCCCCAACTCCTCCAGCTAAAGCCGCTCCTGGCGACTATTAAGTTGGATTTCCGCTCGATTATTTCCCAGTCAAGTTGTAGGGCAGTCTCTTTTACAGCATCAATGAAAGTAGCAGCATCCAGTGCAACAGCAATAACCTTGAATTTTAATCTTCTTTTTTGAATGTAATAAAAAGCCACTGCTGGAATCAAGGGTAAATAACTCCATGTAGCCATTTCGCCAATCGTTCTAACGCCTTCATATGTGTGTGTCACATAATATTTGAAGATGTCAATTATGTTCATAATAGGAGGTATCAAAAAGAAGCCTATGATGCAATAGTGCCAAAACAATTGGCCTTTAGTTAATACTAAAGTTTCTGTTTGTACCATTTTTTGAACTGAACGACTCGTCATGATCTGGATGTGCCTAACGGGTGGGTATTGGCGGTGTGGCGGTATTTATAATCTGTCTACCCCGGCGCCGAAGCTTATTAAAGATATAAATGTTCATTATTTATTCCATAGCTTGGTGTTATTTGTCTGCTGATACTCAAGTTGATTGTGATTACCATACTGAGATTATTTCCATCACCCCGCTATATTGTTGATGCAATGTTAGGTAGCGTTTTCATGGAGTGATTTTATTGAATCGATGGACTTATGTTTGGCATTTGACTCTTCCTCTAAATCGTAATCATCCTGCAGCCCCAGCCAGAACTTAGCTGAATTTCCAAAATACTTACTTAATCTTAAGGCGGTATCGGCAGTGATACGTCGATTGCCTTTTAAAATTTCGGATATTCTAGTTTGAGGAATTCCTATGTCTTTAGCTAATTTGTATGCAGTAATCTCGAAAGGAATTAAAAATTCCTCCAACAAAATTTCTCCGGGATGTATGTTTTTCAACTTTGCCATTTATGAAATTTTTAATGATAATCAATCACCTCCACTTCTAAGGCATTACCTGATGACCATTTGAAAATAATCCGCCATTGATCATTTATGCGTATACTATAAAACGTTTTTAAATTACCACTCAATTTTTCTAGTCGATTCGCCGGTGGTATCTTTAGATCATTCAAGTCTACCGCGTTATTGATCATTCTGAGTTTTCTGCGACCTATCTCCTGAATTTGATTTGGAATTCCCTTAACGCGTTCGCCAATCCAAATTTTCTCGGTTTCTTTAGTTCCAAACGAAATAAGCATACTACCGGATTACGTTACTAACGCTAAAGATATGTATTTTTATGGGATCTGGCAACACAGGCCACTTTTTAAATGCCACCTAACGGGTGATTATTGCTGCAGGTGGGAAATTTTATAACATCCCGCTTAAACTGATGTTTGTTTTTTTATCATGATGAAATTAATAATTTGCCTGGATTTATTCAACCTGCCGATACTCAATGTTGAATAGCGAACTAAAAAACAAATTTTTTCATGTCTAGCCCCACTTGCTGCAATACATTTGTTAGGCGTCGTGCTGTTCTTCAATATGGCTGTATCAATACATCCGTTGGAATATTCAGTTTGTCATGCAACTTCCGTATAATATCTAGTGACAGTTTTCTTTTTCTGTTTAGGATTTCACTGGCCCGGCTCTTCAGTCCTACAACATTGGCTAAGTCTACCTGGTTGTATCCTAATTGCTCCATGCGAAACTTGATGGCTTCAACTGGGTCAGGTAGTTCTAACGGGAATTGGTCGTCCTCGTATTTTTCGATTAAAATACTCAGGACCTCCAGTTCATCGCCTTCTGGAGTGTTTTTTTTAGCATCAAATAGCACTTCTAATCGCGCCATTGCCTGCGAATAGTCTTTTTTTGTTTTTATAGGTTTTACTGTCATTGCTTAAATTTTGAGGGCATCGATTTTGTCATATTCGGCGTGTGTGCCTATAAAACGTATCCACACTATTTGATAGTCATAGTTGATCTTCACAATAAGTCGGTAGTGATTGCCTTTGATGTTGAAAACAACGCGGTTTTCCGCTAAAAAACTGGCAGAAGGATACTCGGCTTTGATAGCCTTTGTGTTTTTCCATTCTGCTTTGCTCGTTTCCTGGTACCAGGCTTTTAACTGCTGTTCACAGTCAGGATGATTTTTCCAGAACTCCCGTAGAATTTTCTTGGCAATAACTCTCAACCTTCAACTTTAGTCAAAGATAATAAAAGTTCCCAAAATGGGATATTTATTTTAACGAAATGTCGGCTATTG
>JAEYUA010000227.1 GCA_023433755.1 Bacteroidota bacterium
ACCAGATATTTTTTCATGAAGCTTATTTGAAGAAATGATAAGTAAGTTGTGATGAATTGACAATTGATTGCCGTTATTTTTTCACCATGATCCAACGGCCACCACCTCTTACATTACTGCCACTGCCCCATGTGCCGGTGAGTTTACCATTTGCATCCATCACGGCTGTGAATGAAAAACTGCCACTATTGGTGTAAGTGTAGGTGCCTGATAATTCATTTCCTTTAAAACTGTAATTTCCTTTTGCCAACACACTACCATTCTGTGCAAGTACGGACATGGTTCCATCCGCATTTAGCAGAAAAGAATAATAGCTCTGGTCACTGCTTTCTCCGTTTCCATATGTACCGGTCCAGGTTCCCGCAATGGAAGGCGAGGCTTTCGCGGGCTGGTTTTTGATTTGCATGGAAGGGTTTTTTGTGTTTTTGGTGAACACTGGAGGTGGCGGTGGTGCAGGGTTATTGGTTTTGTTGCTGACCGCAGGTGTTTTCGGAACCACTCCCTGGCTGGAAGGAGGTGGCGGCGGTGGTGGCACCGAGGAGGTTCCCGGCTTTGGTGTAAAATCAACTTTCAATAAAATAATATAATTGCCATGATCCCTGCTGTTGCCAAGCGCTTCTTCATTGTATTGAACAGGGATCACACCAGGACCATAACCAAAATTGCTGGAAGCGATCCGCTGCATGATGTTAGCATTGAACAGAACCGCCTTGGGTGAATAATCACCATTCAAGGTAATACCCACCGGTCTTGGTTTGGGTGTAAGTTCACCAATGATATCGAAAGCAGCTCTCAGGGTAAGGATGGATCCTGCATCAATGAGAATGAGACCCAGTACATCGGCGCCGGGAGAACCGGAAATGCTCGCGGTGGAGAAACGCTGGTTGGAAAGTGCTGATGCTTTCTGGTTCATGATGGGATAAGATCCCTCGATGGTGGCATCAAAACTTGTCTGGTAACCAGAACCCGGATCCCATTCCCAGATGGTGGGTACGAGGGTAAGCACATCACCACCTTCCAGGTCGTATTCACCAATGATATTATTGCAACTGTAATTATCACCTGCCTTGATTCCTCCTTTCAGATTACCAAAAAGGTCCAGCGCTGAACCGGCATTGATACGGTTACCAAAAGGTCCGTGGTTATCTCCGTAAACATCGGTCTGGTTGCTGTATTTCAGCTTGGTATTGCCATTGCGGTCAGCGATGGTGAAATAGAAACGAAAGAATACTTCGTCCATTTTTCCATCAAGATGGAGAAAATCATCAGCGGTTTCCCTCAGGCACCGGAATCCGGCAAAGGATATTTTTACCCGGCCTGCCTGTTGTGCCATTGCTAAGAAGCCTGACAGAATAAGAAGGGAAGCGAGAACCAGCTTTTTCATTTTGTTGAGTTTTAAATGTTCAACAAATATGACGTTGATGCTTAGCCGGGCCAATCCCTGAAAAACAGGATAATTTCAAACTGGCAAAAAATCATGGAAAAACAGGAGGATGGCACAGGCAGTCTTTTGCCATATTTGTAGTATGCGGGCAAAAACGTACTTTACTATATGAAGCAAAAACTGGTTTATTCTATCATCTGCTTCCTGTTTTCATCCCTTGCCGGTGCGCAACAGTCCATTATTGACAGCCTGCTACTTGATTTAAAAAAACCATTAGCCGACAGCAACCGGGCCATGAGCCTGATGCGGCTGGGTGTGAACTATGAAAATATTGACACTTCAAAAGCTTACCAGGCTTATGCTGATGCCACCAGTTTCGCAGTTGGAAAGAAATTGTATTATGAAGCAGGCCGTGCCTACCAGAACCAATCCTATCTCTACAGGATCACGGTGCAATACGATAAGGCAATTGCCAGCATCAACAAAGCCATTGAAAATTACCAGCGGTCAAAACATGGGAAAGCCAGGTTATGGGAAGCCAACGCGTATAACGACAAGGCTGCTATGCTTTACGCTCAAAATGAAACCGGCCAGGCTGTTGAACTCTACCTGAAAAGTATTTCCATCCTGGAGGAATTGGAGATGTTTGAAACGATGACTACCAAATATGCCAACCTGGCCAACCTATTTGGTGATATTGAAGAAAAAGAAAAACACCTGGAATATGCCCTGAAAGCAGTGGATGTTGCAAGGAAAAGCGGTAACAGGCAAAGTTTGTGCATCGCCTTTTTTACGCTTACCAATTATTACAACCGTCAACTGGAAGTTGTTTCAGCCAAACGTTACCTTGACAGCAGCCGGAAATATTTCAACGAGGCTGACAATACCAACAATATAGATATCCAGTTTTCTTTTTATCTCATTTCAGCGCAGGTGTTCCGCATATCCAACCAGTTGGATTCGGCACTTTACTTCTTCAAAAAATGTTATGACCAATCCAGTGCTGTTAATTATGGCTATGGCATGGCCGAATCTCAATTGCAAATGGGAGCGGTATCGATCCTGAAAAAAGAATACCCGCAGGCCGAACGCTACCTGCTTGCCGGGATCAAAGATGCCAAAGCCATTAATTATCACGGTATGCTGGATGAAGGCTATAAATACCTTTCAGATGTGTATTCAGTAACCGGCCGGTATAAGGAAGCTTATGAATACCTCTGGCTTTACAAGGAACTGAATGATTCAGTGCTGAACCTGGCCTCTAAAAAATATGCAACAGAGCTGGAGAAAAAATATGAATCAGAAAAAAAGGATAAGCAGATCAAACTGCAACAGGCGCAGCTTTTGAGAAGAAAGACATTGATTTATGTGGCCGTAGGCGCTGCTGCTGCCCTTTTGATTGTTTCCCTGCTCACCTACCGCAACTACCGGCAGCGCCAGAAGATCCAGCAGCAAAAGATCAGCGAGCTGGAAAAAACCAGGCAGCTTACGGCCACAGAGGCCATTCTTAAAGGAGAAGAACAGGAACGTTCACGCCTGGCTAAAGACCTCCACGATGGACTGGGAGGAATGATGTCGGGAATTAAATACTCTTTATTGACTATGAAAAAGAATCAGATCATGACCCCGGAGAACCAGCAGGCTTTTGAAAGAAGCATTGACCTGCTTGACAGTTCCATTAATGAACTACGCAGGGTGGCGCACAATATGATGCCCGAGGCGCTGGTGAAATTTGGTCTTGATACAGCGCTGAGTGATTTTTGCGATGACGTGAACCAGACGGGCGCCCTGCAGGTGAGTTATCAATCCATCGGGATCAAAGACCTGCATCTCGACCAGACCACTTCCATTACCATCTACCGCATCGTACAGGAACTGATCAACAATACCATGAAACACGCGTCCGCGAGGTCTGCAATTGTGCAGGTAAGCAAGACCGGCACGGCCATTACCATAACCGTGGAAGATGACGGCAGGGGTTTTAATACTGCCATTCTTGAGGGAGTGAAAGGGATGGGATGGAGTAATATCCAGAGCAGGGTTGGCTACCTGAATGGAAAACTGGATGTACAATCAGAAGCCGGGAAAGGAACTTCAGTACATATTGAATTGAATGTATAATGGCAATCAGTGTATTTATAGTGGATGACCATTACATGGTGATCGAAGGGATCCGCTCCCTGCTACAGGATGAAAGATCCATTGAATGGAAGGGGCATGCCATGAATGCTTCTTCCTGCCTGAGTTTTTTGCAGCAGGACAGGCCGGATGTGATCCTCATGGATATCAACCTTCCTGATAAAAACGGTATTGAACTGTGCAAGGAGGTAAAAGATAAATATCCTTCCGTTTTCATCATCGGGCTGAGTACGTTCAACCAGAAAAGTTTCATAGGCAAGATGATGGAGAATGGAGCATCAGGCTATGTATTGAAAAATGCCACGCGGGAGGAATTGATGGAAGCCATTACCACGGTGGTAACCGGTAAAACCTTTCTGAGTTTTGATGCCGGCCAGACCCTGAAAAAAACAAAAGATGATTCCGTGGTGCTTACCAGGCGGGAAACTGAAATACTGGAACTGATTGCACAGGGCATGACCAATAATGAAATCGCCAGCAAACTTTTTGTAAGCAGTACCACGGTAGATACGCACCGGAAAAACCTCCTCTCCAAATTTGCCGTTAAGAACACGGCATCATTGATCCGGGTAGCCGTGCAAATGCATTTTATTGAGTAAGTCACACTGCCAATAGCCAATGGCTAATGGCCCATACCCTTCATTTCTACGAATTAATTTACTATCATTGACCATGAAAACTTTATTCCTGCTGCTAATTAGTATGGCAACTGGCAGCCTGGTGCTGCATGCGCAGAACACCAAAGTTGACCGACCTGTCTATACTTTTTCCTACCCTTCTGAATGGAAGATGGATACAGATGATCCTGATTATGATCCTGATTCCTATTTTGCCATTGATATTGATGAGAACAACCTGATGTTGTTTTTCATCATGGACCAGGTAGATATGCAGGAAATTGTAGATGCCCAGCAAGATGCGCTCACCAGGGCCGTTATGGAAAACCCGGAAAAAATCAGCCAGTTCAAAAAATGGGGTGCTTACACCGGGGTGGGTAAAATGATGAGAGGCAGTTTGCCGGGTACTACTGCAGCTACCATCCGCATTTTCGCGCATAATTTCAAGGACAAGACACTGCTTGTAATACTTCAATGCCATGATGCTGACCTTGAGAAAATCGGTAAAGGCCTGAAACTTGTTGAGGAAAGTTTTATGCTGAAGCAAAGCGAACGAGGGTAGAAGTTTTACGTGATGGCGCAGTCAAATTTGGTTTTACAGAGAATGGAAAGTTATGCAAGCGCCTGGATATTCTTATCTAGCTTCTCAGAATAAAGTATGTAGATAACTGGCATATAAAAGCCCCGATGTTTTATCATCAGGGGCTTTTGTGATCCCGCTGGGACTCGAACCCAAATTCTTCAATGTTAATTTCCATACTATTGTCATTTTCAAATTTCCCTAAATAATTTTTGGCTGCTTATTCTCTGACCGTTATTTTTGCAAACCAAATTTACCAGTAGGTAGATTGATTCCGTAGCTCAGTTGGTAGAGCAATACACTTTTAATGTATGGGCCCTGGGTTCGAGTCCCAGCGGGATCACAACAAGCCACGTTAAAAACGTGGCTTTCTTATTTACAAAGGTTTATCTGGTGTGCATCCTGATTCTGTCGGGAGGAAATTCGGAATTGAATTTTGGGGGATCATAAAAAAGTCTGAACGATCTGTTCAGACTTTTTATATTAGTTATCGTACCAGCAGGTCCTGTCTACTTCAAAACCTTATGCATCACCTCCAGCATGTCAGTCGCCCTGGCGGCTCGCTCAACATTCACCAGTTTTAGGAAAGACCTGTTAGTTTTAGCACAATAAACCACCAGGGAACCATCATCCTCCAGCCTGCGGTCGTTTTGCAGCACTACGTTCTGTCCTTCTTTTTTTAATTTATTATAAATGACATCATCACCCGTGATAAAATAACCTGCGTTTGATACTGAAGCCTGGTGGTATTCCTTCACTGTCTTTTCCTGGCCGCCACTGCTGATATATTCTGACATGGGCGTTCCTTCCGTCATCATCACAATAGTCTTTTGTTCCGGTATCTCATCCAGTACAAACCGGGCAAACTGCTGCAGGTATTCATCCGCAGCCTTGCTCCAGCAATGATTGGCTTTGAGATGCAACCGTCTTCCCCAACTGGTGAAAATGGCATCAGGATCAAAAACAACTTTTTTATCAAAAAGATCTGCCTCCACTTCCCTTCCGCTATTTGATAACCTTACCAGCCCGGTTTCTTCTTCCCTCACCATCACCATAGCCAGGTACTGCGCCATTGCATTGTCATTGTAAAGATCCACCAGCACATAATCATTACCGGATTGTTTGTTGAATTTTTCCAATGTAATTAACTGGTCACCGATCCGGAAAAAACTCCGGTTCACAGGTGCTTTGGTTGTTGAACTGAAATCAGGCAGGCTGGTTTGCAGTAAAAGGCAAACAGGCAGGAGGAAGAAGAATGTTTTCACAAAATCAGCGTTTAAAATGGTCTGCATCGGCTTACCGCCACTTATCATGTGCACTGCATTGCCTTGATACAATCATTTTCTATGCCAGCCGCCACAGCCTTTACCGCTCATTTCTCCAGGATGCTGACCACGGCTTTGAGCATCCTTTCCTGTTCTTTGATATGCCCATGTTCCGCCTCAATATTGATATAAGTCCTTCCCTGTCTGCCCATCCACACACTAAGAGAACCATCATCCTTTGCGTTTTCATTATCCTGCAGTACCACGTTCAGATCCTCCCTGCTTAATTCACCGAAAACATCCGGGTCTGTCGTGAATATAAAATCATCGGGATCCATTTTTTCATTTATATGAACCCTGAGGGCATCTGCCTTCCTTGCCGCTTTATAATCTGCAATCGAATACCTGTTATCGGTATTATTATGTATGGCGATCACCTGCGAACCGCGGGGAATGAGCTTGAGAAGAAATTCAGCCAGCCGCTCCACTTCTTTTTCAGCACCCTGGGAGTACGCACCAAACGTTTTAAGACTTGCTTCCCTTCCTTCATTGGTAAAAATCCGGTTGGGATCAAAACGGTATAAGGTTCCATGCTGACTAAACGAAACATTACGCTTTCCCTCATTCTCCAGTGAAATGAATTTTCCACCAGAAGCTTGAACCTCGGCCAGGGCACTGCCCACCGCGGTTTGTTCATCATGGTGAAGCTGGATGAATACATTACCGGAAGATTTTACACCGGTATATTCTTTTACGGGAATGATGGAATTTCCCAGTTCAAACCGGTGAAGCAGTACCAGGGGTTCATTACCGCCTTCAGCACGGCAACTGTTCAATAAAAGAAGTAATATGATCGCGAGTGTTCTTGTCATCTGATACCTATGCTTCCAGCTCTGCAATGAGCTTTTGCATGATATCCTTATCAATCATTTTCTGTGCCAGCAGGATCATATTCATGAAGGCTTTTTGGTGGGAAATGCCGTGACCAATAATCACAGGCTTGGAGATACCGAGCACGGGCGTGCCACCTACATTCTCAAAATTGAAGCGTTCGAAATAGGGATGATTGATTTGCTGTCTGCCCGTAATCTCAAAGAGTGATTCAGCCATCTTAAGGATGACGTTACCGGTGAAGCCGTCACAAACCATCACATCAGCTTTATCAAGCAGAATGTCCCTGCCTTCCACGTTACCGGTGAAATGTATATGGCGGTTCTCTTTGAGCAAAGGATAAGTGGCCTGCGCCAGCAGGTTGCCCTTGCCCTCTTCTTCACCGATATTGAGCAGGGCCACACGGGGCTTTTCTATACCCAGGATGTTTTTGGCGTAAACAGATCCCATGATGGCAAACTGGTTGAGCTGCTCAGGTTTGCAGTCGGAGTTCAATCCAACATCAAGCAAAAGCCCTGTGCCACCATTTTCTTTGGGAATAATGGTGGAAATGGTGGGCCTGATTACTCCTTCCAGAGGCTTGAGCGCATAAAGGGATCCAACCAGCATAGCGCCGGTATTGCCCGCACTGATAAAAGCATCTGTTTTGCCTGTTGATAATAAATGAAAACCCACAGAGATGGATGACTGTGGTTTTTCCCGCAAAGCTTTGGTAGGATGATCGTGCATGTCGATCACCTGCGGTGCATGTACTATTGTAAAAGCTGATGCATCAACCGGGTGCTCATTCAAAACCTGCCTGATTTTTTCTTCATCACCAACCAGCACCAGGTGTGCCTTGCCTGTCTGCAGATATTGCTGAATGCCTTTAATGGCTTCAAGGGGAGCAAAATCGCCTCCCATCATGTCAATTCCTATCTTCATGTGTTCAAGCTTGTCTTAAATACCCGGGCTGATGTAAAGAAAACGCAAAAGTCGCCAGGAAAACCTTCCCCGCGACTTTGCATTGATTATCT
>JAEYUA010000251.1 GCA_023433755.1 Bacteroidota bacterium
GCCAGGTGTTATAAGGATTTGCTGCAGTAATGTTACCAGGATCATCAGTTGAATCAATGATGTTGATGATTTCCTCACTACGCTCGGCCTGGCTGATCTTTTCACAGTATGCAGGTTGCAACACTTCTCCACAATTTTTTAGATCACCTGTAGCCCAGACAATAAAATTACGGGGAACAGAAATGTATGCTTCAAAATTACAGTGGTCATTATAAAACTCCTGGTTGCCGTTGTAAGGATGCCGGTTCCAACCATCAATATCATCATAGACCGTGATCCTTGGAAAAAAATAGGCAATGAAATGCGCGTTGGGTTCAATCTCACCGGTACGGATATGCGAATTTTTATTGAGTGTATAGTAATAATTGAGTTTGAATTTTGTTTTGCTTCCCGGCAGGATCAATTGCCTGTTCACTGTCATATTGGTTCCGTTGACAGGCCGCGCCGAAGGAGCAACTGGCATACCGCCCACCCACATGGAATCGATCTGTACACCATCAGTAAGATCACCCGGCTCAACCATCCGCTGTCTTGGTGTTCCTTTTTTATAGAGGTTGGGATACAGTTTAAAAATAACCTGCCGAAGTGTGTCCGGACTATTATTCACATAATCAATTTCTACTGTTCCCGAGATCAGCCTGGTAGAGGGTGTAAAATGAATTTTTAAAGTATAATCGGCAGTATTCTGCCAATAGTTTTTTCCTGGCGCCCCATCCATTGACCGCGTGCCTTTCTCATAAGTAAGCGCAATATTGCGCGGCATGGGCAGGGTTTGTGACTCTGAAACAAAACTGCAGGCCAGCAAAATGAGCACCAGGCTGGCCAATTTTAAAATCTGCATGGTCAAATAAAATTATAATGGCAAAGAATGAATGAAAACATGGTTACAATGTCTCCAGGTTAATAAGTGAAACGATCTGCTCCAGATAATACTGATCTGTTGTATTGAAGGCATTCAACTCCACGGAATCTACATCAAGCACACCCACTACTTCACCGTTTTGAATTAGCGGTACAACAATTTCAGACCGGGAAAGACTGCTGCAGGCAATATGCCCCGGGAATTTTTCCACGTCAGGAACAATGAGTGTCTTGCCCTGTTGCCAACTGGCTCCGCATACTCCCCTGCCTTTTTTGATGCGGGTGCAGGCAACCGGTCCCTGGAAGGGCCCAAGAACCAGTTCATTATCCCTTACCAAATAAAACCCTGTCCATAGATGATTGAACTGCTCTTTAAGCGCTGCAGCCACATTGGCAAGGTTGGCCACAAGGTCAGTTTCATTTTCAATGAGAGCTTTGACCTGGGGTAAAAGTGATTGGTATTGTTCTTCCCTGGTTCCGTTACTAATAGAAAGGTCTTCTGCCATGAAAGCGAAGATAACAAGTATGACTTCGCCTTACTGACCGGCAATAAAAAAACCTGCCTTGGGTGAGGCAGGTTGTTGGTTTTATTTTTTGTCTATTGATTAACCTGGCGGCGTTTCTCCATCTCTTTTCTCTGGTTCTCAAAGAAAGTTTTCACCGCTTTGATCTGTGTTTCTGTTAAAGGAATGGCTGAATATTCCTTGCGTTCAGCCGCATTCAGCTCTTCTGTCATTTTGATTCTGTCTGCTTCTCCCAGCTTGGCAACTTCACGCTGGCGCCCTGAATAATTAAAATGAATGGTGATTACTTTGTCGGCCTGTGCTTCACTGATCTTTGCCTGCTCCACAAGCATGGGTTTCACTCTTTCTTTGAAACGTTCCAGGCGCTGGGCATTATCACCCTGCTGGGCGCTGGCTCCTAAAGCAAGCGTTGTAAAAAGAACTGATAAAATCAGAAGTTTTCTCATATTGTCAATTTAATGATGGTAAATTCAAAATCTAAGATAAGGTTTCGGCACTAATCTCCATCCTCATTGTATTCAAAAATGAAAAACTGTGTTTTCTGGCTTTTCGAAAAATTATTGTCCGACACCAGTACCAGGGTTTTTTTACCGCCCGGCAGTACCGGCCCCCAGCAGATACCTTCCAGGTTATCAATTTCTATCCCTAAGGTATCTAGGTCAATCAATAAGGTTTTGAATGCAGGCCTGAACCTGGCCTGGTGCAGACCTTCGATACTGCCCACATCATCGGCTTTCGAAAGATCGGCAAGGTAGAGCCTTATGCCACTATTGGTCCTGCCAACAGAATAGGATCTTTCCATTACAATCAGCCTGTCCCTCCCCGCATGAAGAATTTCTGAAACACCATTCACCTTGAAAGCACCGGCAGGAACCGGGGGCCATTTTACGGGGTCAATCCGGTAGGCGTACTGTTTGATTTTACTTTGCTGATCCAGCGGAAATCGTATCAGTCTCACCCAGGCTGCACTATCACCAGTAGCCGCTTTCGGCCCGTCTTCATACAATGGTTCTTCCACCGAAGCATATAAATATTTATAAGCTTCATCAAAGCAAAGCCCTTCCAGTACACCATTCCTTCTTGGGCCTTTTTCTGTGACTTGCATGCGCAGGTTCGAAGGCATGGGAATGGCGTGCCTGAACCTTCCTGATGTATCCATGGAATGCACGAATGGATCAACCAGTGCAGTGACCTTTCCCGACAACAAGCGCTCACCTTCACTGCTCCAGAACAATTCATTTTTCAGCGGGTGATACCTGATGGATTCCGGATCAGTACCCTGCCGGGGATCAGCCGCAGCAGAAGGATAAGGCGTTCCGTCTGGTCGCAGCAAATTCTTTTTATCAAGAAAGATGACCGTGTCGATCTGCTTTTCACGAATTATGATCCTTGCCGTATAAAAACGTGCCGGCCTGAGATCCGACCTGTCATCGCTGACCAGGTAATACAGGTTTTGGTGCGTATCATAATCAATACCGGACAAACCACCCACGGGAGTTTCTGCAAATTCTGTATCAAAAGGAATTGTATACTGATGCAGTAATTTAAGCGAAGGAATATTTTTTTTATGGATAGAGGCAGTACGGCAGGAAGGCACCAGGGTTACCGGTAACAGGAATAACAGAAGGATGTTAACAAAAGGAAAGCATTTCATCTGCATCAAAATTGCTTAACTTTTCCGGCCAAACCATAGATATGTTTCGTTTTATACCAGTTCTTTTTTTACTGCCTGTACTGAATGCCTGCCAGCAG
>JAEYUA010000298.1 GCA_023433755.1 Bacteroidota bacterium
GCTTAAGACTTTCGTACTTTAAATACATGAAAGAGCCGCCCGGCCCAATTCCGGCTATACCTTTCCGTTATACTTTCTTTCAGAAGGTGAATGATGTTACCAGAACCCTGCGTGGCATCTGGCTGATCCTCCTGTTCAACCTCCTGGCCATCTTTGCTTTTTTGATAGCTCCGCAGGGAGCCGATGTTTTACTGTCCATAACCGAAGACGCTGCGGCAAGTTTCCAGGTGATGCCGCTGCTCTGGCTAATGGTTGCCTTGTTTTTCTGGAGTATCGCATCCGAGTTTTGTACAAGATTCATCATTTACCTCACCGATAATTCCGGCCGTTCACTCGCGCCTCAAAGAGTGATCTTCCGTAAAAAAATCCAGGGGGTGCTTTCGAGAATATTTTTATTTCTGCCAGTCACCATCCTCTTCTGTGCTTTTATCAGGGCCTGGCTTTTTAACTGGAAGGATTTTAATACCGGCACCATCATGCTGGCCTTCATGACCATACTTTTTATCCTGCTGGTGATGGCCTTGGTTTTATACCTGCTGTACATGAGGGACGGCATTAAAAACTTCACAAAAAAATACCCCGCATTTGGCTGGCTGCACATCAGTGAGAGCGAGCGGCAATGGGTGAATAAACTTTATGGAATCCTCAATGACGTAAGGGTTGACATACCCGTTAAGGAGGAAGCCTCCGCTCTAAAAGACCTGCCCCGCGAGATCTCCCTACCCAATGGTATGAAACTTCCGGAGGCTTTCATTCCCTATGCACAAAATCCCATAAGAGAGGAGAACCTTGATATCTGGATGTTCAGGATCCCGCTTTCTTTTTATCCCTGTCTGAGAAAACAACTGTTCTATCTTTCCCTGTCAGCCGTTTTTTTTATCCTGCTGTTTGCCTTCCTGCCGGCAGAAGCCTACATGTTTTTTGGCGCGGCATCACTGATCTGCCTGGCCTTTGGCTGCTGGCAGGTGGTATTCATCATCATTCATTTTTGCGACAAGGCACAACGGAAAATTCCCGTGCGGCTTATTTTACTCTTATTATTCGTGGTGAGTAGTTTTTATAACCGTGATCATCCTGTCCGTGTACTATCATCCTCCACAGTCCAAAGGCCTCCACTGCAAACCCATTTTGATGAATGGCTGAAGGCGCTGGCTGCTGACAGCATAAATGAGTCAAAAATTCAGCCACCATATCGGAAAGGTTCATTTAGAGATACCATACCAGTTGTTTTTGTGGCTGCTGAAGGTGGCGCCCTCCGCACGGGAGCTTTCACTTCAATGATCCTTTCCAAACTTTCTGACCAATACCCTTTATTTCCGGACTATATCTATTGTTACAGCGGTGTTTCCGGTGGCACGCTGGGCTCCAATTTTTTTAATACCACTTACATCAGCAAACAGAATGGTGATACCGCCAGTTATGCTGTTGCTACCAAAAAATTCTTTGGCACAGATTTTCTGGCGGCGGCTACCGGTAAGCTGGTGTTTGGTGAGATCATCAATTATTTTATTCCCTGGCATATTCCCGTTTTCGACAGGGCCATTGCACTGGAAAAAGCATGGGAGTCCGGCGAGCACCAGGCGCAGGGTAATATTCTTTCAGGATCGTTCAGCATTACTAACCATCAAAGGATGCCTGCTGTTTTTATCAATACCACCGAAGCAGAGAGCGGGCTACAATGCATCTGGAGTAATGTTTCACTGGATTCACTCACCCTGGGCCGCCAAAGAGATCTGGCCCGGCGTTCGGGTATTGATCTCCGTTACAGTACAGCCATCAATCTCAGTACCCGGTTTCCGCTGGTTTCCCCGGGAGCTACCATATTTTATGCTGATGGTGGAGTAAAGGAGCGAAAACATTTTGTTGATGGAGGTTATTTCGAAAATACCGGTGCGGAAACCCTGCTGGAAGTGATGAAGTTGCTGAAACTGGAGAATAAAAAAGTAAAACCTTATGTGCTGCAGTTCAATTTCGCTGATGACGACAGTACCATTACCCCAACCAGTATCAAAAAATTCAGTGAAGTAATGGAGATCATTGGAGCCATCTATAACACCCGATCGGGCAGGTCAAATATTTCCCAGGCTTACCTGGAGCAATATGTAAGATCACTGAATGGAGAATTCATCTCGCTGAACCTTAGTCTGAATACCAAACAGTTTCCTATGAGCTGGATACTGAGTAATACAGCCATGGACAGACTGAATGATGCCATTGATGATATGGTGAAGCCGGTCATCACTGATACGAGTGATGTGGTGGATAAGAGAAAACTGCATCGGTTGTTTGTGTATGATTGAAAGTCAAAAGGCAAAAGGCAGAAGTCGTGAGGCGTGAGGCGTGAGGCGTGAGGCGTGAGACGTGAGACGTGAATCGTGAATCGTGAGGCGTGAGAATTTAACCGCAAAGGAAGCAAAGGAGAGCAAAGGGCGCAAAGTTATCTCTGCGTAATCTCTTTTTTCTCTTTTTCTCTGCGGTAAAAGAACTATCAAGCCTTTGAGGCACAAAGGCCAATGGCCAATAGCCAATAGCCAATAGCTATAAGCTATTAGCCCTCCCTGGCGACAACTCTGTTAACACTCCGGTAACATTGCCTTCATCATTCCTTAATACTCCCGTAACATTCCCATCACAGTAGAGCTGGTCATTTGCAGAAACTTTTACAAATGCAATTGCGCCTGTTGATCCTGATTCTTTTTACCGGTTTAAGTTTCTCATCATTTGCCCAGGGAAGGCTCACGGGTAAAGTGATCAATGAAAAACAGGAACCGCTTCCAGGTGTAACTGTTAGTGTGGAAGGCAGCAACCAAACGGCACTGACAAATGTTGATGGCAGTTTCTCCTTAAACCTGGAAGTCGGACCATACTATACGCTTCTTGTTTCTTCCATAGGCTATGCCAGTAAAAAAATCACAGATGTTGTTTTGAAAAACGGGCAAAACAATGAAATAACCATCGTTCTCCAGCCGGTTGCCCGGACCCAGGATGAAGTACTGATCCGCACTGTTTCCAGGAGGCAGGAAAATACAACAGCCCTTATCAGCTTCCAGAAAAACAATACAGCCCTCTCGAGTGGGATTGCCGCTGATTTTATTAAACGCACGCCCGACAGGAATACCGGGGAGGTTCTGAAAAGGGTGAGCGGGGCATCTATACAGGATAATAAATACGTAGTGGTGCGCGGCCTCAGTGACCGTTATAACCAGGCACTGATCAATGGAGCGTCCATGCCCAGTTCGGAACCGGACAGGAAGGCCTTTTCATTTGATATGATCCCTTCCTCGATGATTGACAACATCATTGTTAACAAAACCGCCACACCAGATCTTCCAGGAGAATTTGCAGGAGGATTGGTGCAGATCAATACAAAAGATATCCCGGTTCAGAATTTTCTTACCGTTGGTTTTTCGGCGGGTTATATTTCACAGTCAACCTTCAGGGATTTCACCAGCAATCCCCGCAACAGTAGGGACTGGCTGGGCTTCGATGACGGAACAAGATCCCTTCCTGCTATTCCATCTACAACGGGTTACAGAAGTCTGAGTGATGAAAAAAAGATTGAAATGAGTCGTTTGTTTGCCGGTGATGTATATGCAGAACAAACACGGAAGGCTGCACCTATCACTACATTCAATCTTACCTGGGGAAATGTTTCAAAATTCAGGAATGGAGGACGTTTTGGAACCATCATTTCCCTTTATCACAGGCAGGGAATGATCGTGTATGATGACGTGGAGCGGGGACGCTTTGAACAGGTGCGTACACCCATCTTCACCGGTAGTGAAATCCAGAATAAATATTCAGTAAATGCAGGCGGGCTTTTAAACTTCACTTATGTGAAAGGTAAACACAAGATCTCTTTCAAAAACCTTTTCAACCAGTTGTTTGAAGATAATTATTACACCCGTACCCTTAACAATACAGGCCGCCTCCAGGAGGTTTCCCTCCGCTCATCCTTCCTCAACCAGCGGTCACTTTACAGTGGCCAGCTGGAAGGCGAGCATACCATATCCAGGTCCGGGGCCAGATTCAGTTGGAATGGCAACCTTTCACATAACTATAAAACCCAACCGGATTTTCGTACCGCTCAATATGTGAGAAGCCTGTCCGATCCTAACGGTACCTTCGAAATGGATGACGATGATACCCGCCGTTTTTATTCTTCACTGAAAGATTATACCGCAGGTTTTTCCGGGTCCCTGCAATTACCTTTCGAGTTGGGCGGCATCAAACAGGTGTTAAAGCTCGGTGGCGGATCAACGCTCAGGTTCCGTGAATTCAATGCAAGGGTGTTCAGATACCGGCCCGCATCTTCCCATACAGATATCAGTATTCCATTTGACCAGGCTTTCCTTCAAAACAATATCAATGGCAATGGATTATTCCTGGATGAGCAGACCCAGAATACAGACAGGTACCAGGGAATCTCAGCCCTGAATTCAGGTTACATTATGTTCGATAATAAGATCGGTGAAAAACTCAGAGCTGTGTGGGGATTGAGAGCAGAATTTTTTGAACAGTTTCTTTCTTCCCGTGACCTTTCTTTGAAAAGGATTATTGTCAATACAGAAAAATGGGATTTTCTTCCTTCTGCCAATTTCACTTATACCATCAATCCCAGGAACCAGTTGCGTTTGTCAGGTTCCAAAACTGTCGGCCGTCCTGAGTTCAGGGAAATTGCACCGTTCCAGTTTTTCGACTATGAACAGATCTGGGGTGTAAGCGGGGAAACCACTCTGAAAAGAACCAGCATCCTGAACGGAGACCTTCGTTACGAATTTTATCCTGCCGCCGGTGAGATCATATCCGTTGGTGTCCTTGCCAAAAAGTTCACCAATCCCATTGAGTTGCGTATGGATGCGGGCAGCAATGGTGACAGGTGGTTATTCAATTATGCAAATGCTGAGCAGGCATTTTTATACGGGGCTGAATTTGAAATCAGGAAAGACCTGGATTTCATCAGTGAGCGCTTCAACAAATTGACATTCATCGGCAACCTTACCTGGCTCAAATCGCAGGTAACCCTGGCCACTGAGCAGGCTTCAGGACAAAAGATCGAGCAGGACCGGCCTTTGTATGGACAATCTCCCTACCTCCTGAACGCGGGATTCCAGTATAATGGTGAAAGCTGGAATACATCTGTATTATACAACCGTATTGGTCCAAGGCTTTACCTGGTAGGAGATCCGCAGGGAGCCGGGTTTTATGATGTATATGAACGTTCGCGCAACCTGCTGGACCTGCAATTGTCTAAAAAAGTTTTTAGCCAGAAGGGCGAATGGAAACTCACCATTTCAGACCTGCTCAATAACCGTTACGCTTTTTATGATAATCCTTCAGCTAAGCCAGGTTATGATTTCGAAAGTGGTGACAGGATCAATTATTCCTATAGCCCGGGTACTACCGTAACAATAGGATTCGCATATGATTTCAGTCTAAAAACAAAAAAATAATAAGAAGCCGACTAAAAGAAAAAATTATGAATAAGATGAAACATTATTTACTGGCAGCGATGATGGGTCTTTCACTGGCCTCCTGTGTTAAGGTTAATTTTAATGATGGTGATGGTGGAAACACGGGTAGCAATCCTGATGATCCGAATGTAACGAGGGTGCTTACAGGTTCTTATGAAAGGGACATCGTTCTTACAGGCGGAGTCTACACCATTAAAGGGTATGTTTACTTTACCAATGGTACCAGTTTTAATATTCCGAAAGGAACAATCCTTAAAAGTGATGTAAGCCAGAAAGGCGCGATCATAATTGAGCGCGGTGCTAAGATTGAAGCGCTGGGAACGGCTGCAGAACCAATTGTATTTACTTCAGGAAAACCTGCGGGCTCGCGTAACCGCGGCGACTGGGGTGGTATTATTATCCTTGGCAATGCCCCAACCAACAGGCCTTTATCACCGGCTCCACTTGTAGAAGGTGGTGTTGACAGGAGATATGGCGGTACCAATACTGCTGATAATTCCGGCACCATGCGTTATGTTCGAATTGAATATGCCGGTATCGCGGCTGAACCAGGTTCCGAGATCAATGGACTTACACTTGGAGGCGTTGGATCAGGAACTACCCTGGAATACATACAGGTTTCTTATGGTAATGATGATGCTTTTGAATTTTTTGGAGGCACTGTGAATGCGAAATACCTGGTATCCTACGCTTCATCTGATGATGATCTTGATTTTGATTTTGGTTATACCGGCAAGATCCAGTTCGCGGTAGTTCAACGCCGTCCCGAAATTGCAGATACAGATGCGGGTAATGGTGTGGAAGCTGATAATGATGGTACAGGTACATCGGCCACTCCATTTACAAAACCAATACTTTCCAATATTACCTGGATCGGGCCCAATGGAGCTCCCAATACCGATGCCAACCTGAATTTTGCCAACAGGTGGAGAAGGGCAGTAAGGTTTGAAATTCATAATTCGATCATGATGGGTTTTCCTAAGGGTGGTTTTTCACTGGAAAGTGCGGCTACTGCAGAAGCATTTAATACAGATGCATCGGTTTTCAAAAACAACCTGGTACATGCCCTGGTAAGTCCTTATAAAGTAGATGCTACGGCTGGCGCGGTGATCACTGCCGCTCAATTACAGGCCAAGGCGGAAGCAAATGGAACTGTTACCTATGCAAACGCCAGTGATATCATGCTGGAAGCTCCCTTCAACTGGGATGCACCCAACTATCTTCCTAAAGCAGGATCACCAGCCCTGGCAGGTGCATCTTTCACGGGCCTGGATCCATTTTTCACAAGTGTAACACACCGCGGTGCATTTGGCACTAATAACTGGACAAACGGTTGGGCTAATTTCAATCCGCAGAACAATGCCTATTGATGGTAAACTGCAAATATTTAGAAGCCGTTTCCATAAGAAACGGCTTCATTCATCGAGTACATTATTGTTTTTGATCTCCATGTATGTGATGATCGCACCATCCTGCAAGAGTGCTGAAGACGACAATAAAAAAGCAGCCGGTCCTGTTGTTACCATTAATACTTTTTCAGGGCAGGAACCGGCGTTGATGAATGTGGATAGTATTGTGATCATTATATATGATGATTCAATAGATGATTCCCTTCGTTATTCAAGGTATTACCAGTTTACTTCAACTTCGGACCTTGAGGTATTGGATATGCTGCGTGAACACTGGAAACAGCAGCCAACAATTACTGATACTTTAAGACCTTGCCGATCGCAGGGTAAGTTGCAGTTGTTTGTGAATGATAACCCGGTTAAGACCGTTTATTATGCGGATAAGGAAGGAGGCTGCAAATACTTATACTTCATCAGGGATGGCTTGTTTTATTATTTTGAAACAGGGATTGAATTCAATGGCTACCTGGCAGAAGTTCGGAAAAAGTTTCAGCAGGAGCAGTCAAAATAAACCCGGTGTGAAAACACCGGGAATGTACACATGAGAAGTAAAATATTTGGTTGTGTATTAATGATTATTGTATAATAACACCAGGCCTTCATTGATTTTGATATAACAAAGAATTACGAAAACTACCATGGCGGTTATAATACAGAGTTGATAAATTCTTTGGATTCTTACGGGCCTTCTTTCCATCCATTTCCTGATCATGCCACTAAGAAAGACCAGGCATGTTAATTCAATATCATGGGAATGTTACCAGTGTATGAACTGGAAATATCAGATAGCGCCGAAAATATAAACCAACAGGAAAAATACAAGGAATAATCCCACACAGGCCAGTACGGCGGAATGTTCACGGATGAAATACCTGTAATTCATAAAGTTCATTTTAATTGCCTTGTTTTAGTTAAGACGACTGGAGTGGTCTTAATGTTACAGGGCATATCAAAAAAACAATCATTAAGCCTACAAATCTATCATCGAAAACGGGGGTAAAGATCCGTATTACTACGCAACCTTATGGGTTTAACAATTCAGAAACAGGCAGGCAAGCCTTAATTTTGCTTTAACAATAACTGTATGAGAAAAAACCTTTTCCTGGTTGCCCTTTTTATTTGCCAGCATGCAATGGGCCAGGCCGATAACGAGATCCAGGTTTATGCATCGCCCACCATCCAGCATAAATGGACCATTTTTGAACTGCACAGCAACTATACTTTCAAGGGACTGCCTTCGCTCAACAATCCTAAGGATGCCCGTTGGACGAACGAAACCCTGGAGATAACACATGGTTTCGGAAAGAATTTCGAAATCGGCTTCTATGCCTTTTCTGCTTTCGATCCGGGAGGACGCTTTCATTACCTGGGCAACCAAATTCGGCCCAGGGTAACTGTGCCTGCTGATTGGAACTGGAAACTAGGGGCGAGTCTTTCAGCGGAATTCGGATTTTTCCGTCCACACAGCGACAGCTCTTTTATCTGGCAGGGAGAATTGAGGCCGATAATTGATAAAACTATCGGGGCATGGTATTTCTCTTTGAATCCCAATATTGATTTTGTTCTAAGCGGTAATGATAAATCGGCTGGTATCGCACCGCAGTTCAAAACTGTTTATACGATCCGGGAAGTCTTCGGCATCGGTTTCGAATATTATGGAGCGCTTGGAACTTTCAGTAAGATCCAGCCCTGGGGGCGACAGGAGCATTTACTTGGACCTGCGATTGACCTGTTCATTCATCCCAAGTTTGAATTCAATGCAGGCTTTTTATTTGGACTGACTGATGGATCGAACCAAAGGGTGTTGAAGATTTTATTAGGTAAAAGAATTGGTAAGTAGCGAGCCATTAGCCGTTAGCCTTTAACTCAAGCCTCCTCTGCGCAATCTCCTTTACTCCTTCAACGCCAGCCATCCGCGTGTCGCTGTCTGCGTGCGCTGAAGCTTTAGCGGAGGCACAAGCTTTAGCGAAGGCTGGCTTGTCCGCCGAAGCTTCAGCGAAGGCGGGTTCTCTGCGGTAAAAGAACTCCCAGTATGCGTTGCGACCAAAGGCCATGGCCAAAAGCCAAAGGCCTCTCTCAAAAGCCGTATATTGTTCTGAAAACCTTCCACCTTGCCTGCTACCAGATTCCACGTTCTTACTTCCATCTTTGCCGCTGCCGTTTGTTTCGCTGCATATGCCTGTATCATCTCTTTCCGCAAAGCATTCAATGTAGCTTCCTATACTGGTTATGAGCTGGGTGGACTTGATTATAAAGTTGTGTTGATCATCACGCAGGTTGGAGGCTATATGCTCAGTAAATTTTACGGGATCAAATTTATCTCTGAACTCAAAAGAATGGGTCGTGGTAAACTGATCCTGTTACTGGTGGGAATTTCATGGGCGGCCTGGCTCCTGTTCGCGATCATTCCTCCACCTTTTAATTTCTGGGCGCTGGCCCTGAATGGTTTTCCATTGGGGATGCTCTGGGGAGTGCTGTTCTCTTACGTGGAAGGCCGCAGGGCAACCGATTTTATTGGGGCTGCGCTGGCGGTAAGTTTTATTTTCGGTCCCGGCCTTGCCAAATCCGCTGCCCAGATGGTGATGACTTCCTGGGGTGTGAATGAATACTGGATGCCTTTTGTAACGGCACTGCTATTTTTTATTCCACTCTTATTGTTTGTTTACCTGCTTGAAAAAATTCCGCCTCCCGATGCCGAAGATGTGGCCAGCAGAACGCAGCGTGTGGCCATGAATGCAACAGACCGGAGGCAGTTCGTCAGAACTTTTTTCCCCGGTATCCTGCTCCTGGTGTTCATCTACATATTTGTTACCATGCTAAGGGAAGTGCGTGATGGTTTTATGGCCGATATGTGGAAGGCTTCCGGTGAAACATTCAGCGCAGGGGTTTTCGCGCAAACCGAAACACTAATCTCAATAGTAATTCTTGTACTGATTGCCAGCATGGTGATGATACGCAATAACATGAAGGCTTTCATGATTGCACAGATCATCATGATAGCCGGCTTTATTTTATCAGGCGTGGTAACCTGGCTTTATCTTGAAAAATCTGTCAGCACTTTTACCTGGATGACCCTTGTGGGTCTTGGTTTGTACATGACCTACATCCCCTACAACAGTATCCTGTTTGACCGGATGATTGCTGCTTTCCGCTATGCCGCCAACGTTGGTTTCCTCATCTACCTGGCAGATTCCTTTGGTTACCTGGCCAGCGTGGGTGTGCTGCTCACCAAGAACATCTTCCGCATTGAAATGAACTGGCTGAATTTTTACACAACTCTGGTTCTCATAACTTCCTTTGCCGGGGTCATTTTCATCAGTTGTTCGCTAATTTATTTTGAACGGAAAAGAAAGAAGCTGGCAGACTCATAATTTTAAACCTGGTAACAACAGCCAATGGCCAATGGCCAATAGCCAATAGCTTTTTTTCTGAAATCCTGTCCGGAAATAAAAACCCCGTTCGTCATATACCAAACCATTTTAAAATTTTAAAAAAACTGTTATGGAAAAATTCATGATGATCTTCCAGGGCGGGATCAAATTCGACGCCTCACCAGAAGCTTTGCAGGAAAACATGGGAAAGTGGATGGCCTGGGTTGAAAAACTAAACCAGGAAGGCAAATACGTGTCGGGCGAAGCATTATTACCCGGGGGAAAACTGGTCAGCGGAAAATCATCCGCTACTGATGGACCTTATACTGAAAGCAAGGAACTGGTAGGCGGTTATTTTGTGATCAATGCCGGCAGCATGGAAGAAGCTGTAGCCAATGCCCAGGAAAATTATCCGGATTTCGAATTTGGCGGTACCGTGCAGGTTCGCCCCTGTATGAAGTTTGATATGTAATCCCATGCCGGGTGTTATTGAGTTCCAATGGCACCCGGTAATTTATTATGAGCACAGTTGACCATAATATTGATCATCTTTTCCGGCATGAATGGGGTAAACTGGTATCGGTGCTTTCAAGGATCGTGGGTATTGACCAATTGGAAACCGCGCAGGATATAGCCCAGGATACTTTATTGCAGGCACTGCGTACCTGGTCACTGAACGGCACCCCCAATGATCCGCCTGCATGGTTGTACAGGGTGGCTAAGAACAAAGCGCTTGACCGTATTCGCAGGGACAAAAATTTCAGAAAACATATCCGTCCTCAATACAGTTATCTTCTGGCTGCTGAAGGGCTGTCTGACCAGGATCATAATCATCTCTTTGATCCAGGGCATATCCAGGACAGCCAGCTCCGGATGATTTTTGCCTGTTGTCATCCTTCCATACCACCTGAATCGCAGGTTGCTCTTGCACTTAAAACTCTTTGTGGTTTAAGCAGCGCTGAAATTGCAAGAGCCTATCTCACGTCCGAAGACAATATCACCAAAAGAATTTTCCGTGCTAAGGAAAAGATCAGGATGAACCAGGTAGAGTTGGAAATGCCGGTTGGTGCGGATCTCAAAGATCGGCTTGATGTAGTAAGCAAATGTCTTTACCTGCTTTTTAATGAAGGTTATAATTCATCTCACCCTGACCAGTTGATAAGGGAAGAACTTTGCGAGGAGGCTATAAGACTTTGCTTTATGTTATGCCAGTCGGAGTTGACAGCGCAGCCCCGCATTTTTGCTTTGATGGCCTTGTTCTGTTTCCAGGTTTCCCGTTTCCAGGCCAGGCTGGATGATAAGGGAAATATCATTTTACTGAAATACCAGGACCGCAGTAAATGGCACCGGCCATTGATTGAAAAAGGTTTTTATTATATGGACCTGGCAGTCACTTTTCCTTTCGATACTTCGGTTTACCATTTGGAAGCCGCAATTGCTTCGCTTCATGCATCAGCGGAAAGTTTTGAGAAGACAGACTGGAAAGGAATTTATTTTTTATACCGGAAATTATCTGGTCTGCAACCTGGCCCGGTAATAGAACTGAATATGGCCATTGCTTCTGCGTATGCGGTTAACCGTGAGTATGCCTTGGAAATGCTGAAAAGAATTAAAGGTTTGGACAAATATTATATCTACCATGCTTCCATTGCTGAAATTCAAATGGAACTTGGAAATCATGCAGACGCCAAAAGTCATTTTGGGATTGCCTTGGCATTAACTACCTCTAAAAAAGAACAAGAATTAATTATAAATAAACTGAATGCTATTTCATAAAGTAATAGCCGTTTAGGCGGGCGGTAAGTAGAGTCTTTCACTCCCTTAATTTACTAAAAGGATCAGTAGTTCTATTTGATTTAGGATTCACTACTTACCGCTCTTCCCGTCGAAACGGCTATTATTCAAAATAAAAAAAATGCATGCACTAACAGCGCATGCATTCTAATTCATTCAATTCGTTCTAAACATCCGAATCGCGCCTTACTGTTTTTGTAACAGTTACCCTGTCGCTGCTAGCGCTGGAACGCCTGCTGCCACTGGTCAGTGCGATCAGGAGAATAATAAATAAGGCGGCACCGATTACCCAAACCCATGGATTGGCATACCAGTTTCCTGCTGTTGCACCATCCTTGTCAATGTTCACATTGATATCCGTGGTTTTTTCCTGGGCAAACAGGATCACGGAGGCAAGTATGGTCATCAAGGTGAGATAAGCTCTTTTCATGTTCATTATTTTGATATAGTCCTAAAAAAAATATGCCATTGCTGTAACTTACTCCTCCAAAACATAACTCCTTTATGCTGAATGTTGAATTCCCGCATTTTCCCATACTGGAAACGGAGCGGCTCTTGTTAAGGGAAATTCTTCCTTCCGATGCGCCAGCCTTGCTTGCCCTGCGGTCCAACGAACAGGTAATGCAGTACATAGATAAGGACAGGATGAAATCGCTTGATGAAGCATTGCAATTGATCAGCCAAATTAAAGAAACAGTTATGAAAGGAGACGGCATCTCCTGGGCCATGGTTCCTAAGGGTGAGGATGAAATGATTGGGTTTGCCGGCTTATGGCGGATTGATAAGCCACATCACAGGGCAGAGGTTGGTTACACACTGATGCCGGGATACTGGAATAAAGGATTAATGTCAGAAGTGATGAAGGCCATGATTGATTTTGGTTTCGGAACCATGAAACTCCATAGCATAGAAGCCAATATTAATCCATTGAACCAGGCTTCCAGGAGGCTGCTTGAAAAGCATGGATTTGTACAGGAGGCTTACTTCAGGGAGAATTTTTATTACAATGGAAAATTCCTTGATTCGGCCATATTTTCCCTGCTTACTCCTTACAAATAAAAACCTTCCACAAGTGTGGAAGGTTTAGAAGGGCTAATTATTTCAACTGGAAATCCACCAGCATGGTACCCCACTGAAGGCTTACCTTTCCGGAAGCGTCAATTGTATATTCCAGTTTTTCTTTTGATGTTGCTGCCGTTTTTACTGGCACATTCACTTTCAGCACATCCTTTTCCTTATTCTTTTCATAAGTGGTTCCCCAGATATCCGCTGCTTCATTAAAAATCAGGGTAATACCATCATCCGTAAGCAATCCAAATAATGAGTAACGGCCCTCTTTCAGGGTTTTTCCTTCTACCGTAATATCACGGCTAGTTTCAAATACTGTTGCCTCGTTGGCACCCATGCGCCAAACCTTTCCTTTTTTAGGTTCGAGGTCCTCACCAATTGTGCGTCCTTTGAGCGAAGGCTGGCTGTAATTGATGGTGATCACCGATCCGCCTGGAATCTTTTGTGTGGCCACGGCAGGCGGACTGGCCCTCTGTGATTTATCCTGCTGGGCACAAGCGGTTGTTAATAAAACACTGCTCATTAAAGCAAGTGCAACAATTTTTTTCATGACAATGATTTTAGGACATGAAAGTTAAGCAGATCCACCCGGGAAAAAAGGATAAAATGAAGAGCGGAAGTAAGAAAAGAGCGTGGTGCGGGGTGCGGAAGAGCGTCCCTTCGCACTTCGCTCTGTTTCTGGCTCTTTCAAATCCAGGTCTTATGGCTTGAATTTTAACTAACTCCCGCCACATAGTTTTATTACCTTAGCCCTCATCATGAAAAAACTAATCCCCGGGTTTTTAGCCATAGCCATCCTTACAGTTTCCTGCGAAAATAAAGCCGGGAACCAGGCTCCGCCACCTTCTGTAAACTTGCAGACACCGATGCCGGCGCCCCAGCCTTCGCAGCAACAAACCGCGCAGCCGCAACCAGTTAACCTTACACAGGCCCCGCAACCTCAGCCTTCTGGTGGAAACGTGGCTTTGAACCCCAAGCATGGCCAGCCAGGCCACCGCTGTGATATTGCCGAAGGTGCCCCATTGAATAGCGCCCCGGCTCCTGTGATCCAGAGCCAGGTAAACCCGGGTGCTCCCATCCAGCAGGCATCACCCCAGCCGGCCGCGGCATCACCAACCGGAACAGTGAGATTGAATCCTCCTCACGGTCAGCCGGGTCATGACTGTGCAGTGGAAGTAGGTAAGCCCCTGAGAAATTAATTGCCATCACAACCTATAGGCGCACCAGGCGGCATTACCGCATGCTGGGCAGGTTTCGCTTTGTCAGGCGTGCGCATTCTTTCCAATGCAAGAAGCAAATGACCGGCATAGGCATGTTCATGATTTCCCTTTCTTTTTTCTTCTATCCAGCTACGCAGGTCTGCAAGGGTTTTGTTTAATACTGACCTGGTAATGAATGAGGCATTTTCGTCGAGACTGCCAGCCATCAGGTAGGTGAGCAGGATCTGCTCGGTCTGCATCTGTACCAGTGCTTCCATTCCTTTTCTTCTATTAGATTTCCAGGTTTTGTCAATGATGGTTTGCAGCACTTGATCCAGTGAAGGCCCCAGATCTAAAACTTCAAACTGTGCCAGCCGGTTCAACCGCTCTGTGTGCAGAAGGAGTGATAAAGGGAGGTCGGCTGCCATCTCAGCAGGACTCAATGCATCGAAAGAAAGACCGGTACGTTTACGGAATAATTCTCTCGATGATGCATAGCCTGCGGGCCGGGGAGGTATCAGCTTTACAAGGTGTTCGGGTAATACCAATACAGAAGGGTCGATCGCATCAAGCAGGGCATTAAGCGCCTTCATTTGATCCTCTTCCTTAACTGCTGCAGTTATGAGCTGGCCATCCCCTTTAACTGCATAAGTATAGTGCATGCCTCCCACCATTTTTACTGCTGCTTCTACCTGGTAGCGGTGAAAAAGATACACGGGTACTAAAACATCTTCGAGCATGGACAGGGGCATTCCTTCACGGATATTATTCAACCCGAACTTTGACAATGCTTTTTGCCGCACATTCATCACATGTTTCAGTTCTTCAATTGCATTCACACCATTATCCCAGAGGTGGGCCGAAGGATGAAGTCCACCCCTGGCCCTTGCATCCTGGTCAGAAATAAATTGTAATCCTTTTGCAGCGGCTTCTTTCAATAGGTTATCAAGCGCTTCTTTTTCATTGGTGCCGGCCGGGAAATCCCCATAACCCCAGCTAACCGCAACCTTATCCCATTCCCCGATAGCACCATCGTAAGCCTGGGAAATATCAGGATCACCCGAAGCGGTGAATTTCACAACAGGATGCGGATAATCCATAACCGAACCCAGTTTTGAAACCGATGCTGCATAATTGTGCATCAGTCCAATGGTATGTCCCACCTCATGTGCAGATAACTGTTTCAACCGGTTCAGTGCCATTTTCAGCATCTGGTCATCTGCAGGCATGCCATTTTCAAATGGTGCCAGTAATCCCTGTGCGATCAGGTAATCCTGCCGCACTCTCAAAGAGCCGAGTGTTACATTGCCCTTGATGATCTCACCGGTACGGGGATCAACAACTGAAGCACCGTAGGACCATCCGCGGGTGGACCGGTGCACCCAGTTGATCATGTTATAACGGATATCCATTGGGTCTGCATCTCCAGGCAAAATTTTTACCTGGAAGGCATTGATATAACCTGCTGCCTCGAATGCCTGGTTCCACCAGCGGGCACCTTCGAGTAAGGCTGAACGTATGGGTTCAGGTGTACCATTATCGAGATAATAAATGATGGGTTTTACAGCTTCACTTTTAGGAGCTGAAGGATCTTTTTTCTCCAGACGGTGACGAATGATATTGTATTTGATGATGGGCTCAGAAACCGGTGTACTGAAATCATAATATGAGAAGGGAATGAATGATGAACGCGGATCAAAGCTCCGCACCTTGTATTTGTCGTCAGGCAATTGTACAAATGAATGATGCACACGCAGTGTGAAAGATTCCGGGGAAGGCGCAACTGACTTTACAAAATTTCCTACAATGCCATCCTTATTTACAAAGCTGATGCTTCCTTCCAGTTCAGTGTTCAACGGGAAATTTTTTGTTCCCTGTGGGTAAATGGCTGACCGTGTTGAATCCAGTGCAAAAACACCCTGCTTTAATGAGTTAATGCGGTTAGCAGCCTGCATGGCATCGCTCAAAATAAAATTCGTAGCATCTACAAGCACCTGGCCATTGCTTTCTGCTAAAATGCTGAATCCCCATAAGGTGGAACTGGCGAATGATTGTTCCGCCGCCTGCTGTTCTGCTTTATCTCCTGAGGTAGCGCGGTAGCCATAATTGGGCTGCACCATCAATAATTTTTTTCCTGTCCTTTCAAATCTTACAATGCGGTCAGCCCCTAAGGAACCCCGGTCGAGTCCAATATCATTTGAGCCTAATCCTGCTGGCAGGGAAGTGACATATAATATTTCTTTGCCGGGTTGTATTTCCAGGTAAATGCGGCCATTGCCGGCATCATGGTAATAATTGATGAAGCCGGGATGTTTCTTCATACCCGTTGTGATTTTGGCGATGGAGGGTAATTGTGCAAAGAGATTTGTACTCACCATGGTGAGTATAATCAGCATTAGTTTTGGCATGCAAAGAGATTTATGTTTAAATCTAAGTATTTGAATGCAATCTTATATTCTGAATTTGTAGCCGTTGCGGCGGGAAGGGCGGTAAGTAGTGTTTGATTTTCCAAACAGTTTTCCCTGTTCCAATCAACCATATTGAAACCAGATGACTTTACTTGCCGCCCTTCCCGTCTTAACGGCTATGTCTTTCAAAAAAATTTCACAAACGAGGTAGGGGTAAAGTCCTCATGAGTTGTTGTTCTATAAATTAGTTTTGCACGCAGTCAGCTATAACAGGTCTTTTTACCATGAGCTCAGGATGGAATTAAACGAATCGGATCTTATCGGCCGGTTGCAGCAGCGCGATGAAAAAGCGTTCGAACAGGTTTTTAAAACCCATTTTAAAAGTCTGCATGGCTATGCTATTTCCATTCTGCAGGATGAAAGCGCAGCGGAAGAAATGGTTCAGAATGTGTTTTATAAACTATGGGACCGCTCGGAACATATCAACATCTCAGGTCCCATTGCAGCATACCTGTACCGGGCAGTGAACAATAGCTGTCTTAATCATTTGAAATATAAAAAAATCAGGTACGGCCACCAGATGACCGTGATCCATAGAGGTGAAAACACGACGGTGTCAGCATCTGAAAGCATCCAGTTGAAAGAGCTCCAGGAAAAACTCAGGGAAGCTATGCAGGGTCTGCCCGAACAATGCCGCACGGTTTTCCAGTTAAGCCGGTTTGAATCACTTCGTTACAGGGAGATTGCCGAAAAGCTTGGCATCTCCGTCAAAACAGTGGAGAACCACATGGGCAAGGCTTTGAAAACGCTGAGGGAAAAACTGGCCGATTTCCTGGTATTGATCCTATTATTTGTAAACAGCAAATTCTAATACGTGAGCGAAGCACAACACATAAATGATGATTTGCTGGTAAAATACCTGCTGGAGGAAACCTCTGTTGATGAAACAGGAATGGTGGAGCAATGGCTGCAGCAGGATCCCGCTAATCGCAAATATTTTGATGAGCTGACCAGTGCCTGGGAAAAAAGCCTGGACCTGGAAGCCTCCTCAACTGTTCCGGCCGATGCAGCCTGGCAAAGATTCCAGGAAAGAATTTTACGGGAAGAGCGTACGCCGGTGGTTCAGCTTCGCAGCGGGAGATCCTGGTGGCGCATTGCAGCCTTGTTCATTGTGATGGCAGGAGTTGCCTTCCTGGGTTATAAAATGTTGTCTAATAGAATTGCGCCGGAACAACTAGCCCTGAATTCACGAGATGCCGTGCTGACCGATACCCTGCCCGATGGTTCGGTTATCACACTCAATAAAAATTCCAGCCTGGTGTATCCTGAATCTTTCAAAGGCCGCCAACGGTCAGTATTACTCCAGGGCGAGGCATTTTTTAATGTAAAACCTGATACTAAAAAACCTTTCGAGGTAAAGGTAAATGATGTAAGGGTGCTGGTATTGGGTACTTCCTTCAATATTAAATCAGTGAATGGCAGAACAGAGGTGATTGTTGAAACAGGATTAGTCAGGGTGATCCGAGGTGCGCAGTCTGTTGACCTGCGTCCGAATGAAAAGGTCGTCATTAGCAAACAGGATTCAGCAATGATACCTGCCAGGGAAGAGGAACAGTTGTACAATCATTACCGCAGCAGGGAATTCGTTTGTGATAATACACCGCTTTGGAAGCTGGTGGCGGTTTTGAATGAAGCCTATGATGTAAACATCACCATAGAAAGAAGTGAGCTCAAAAACCTGCCGCTGGATGTTACTTTTTCCAATGAATCCATTGATGTGATCCTCAATATCATCAGGGAAACCTTCAATTCATACAATATCCAGGTCGTTCGCCAGGATAATCATATCATCTTGCGCTAGAATTATTATTATGAAAATTCAATTAAGGGCCCTGTTGATCGGGCTGGGGCTTATCATATCAGGAAGTTTGGGAGCACAATCCCTGCTGAACCAGCCTGTTTCGATGGAGTTGAACAGGCAACGCCTGGATCATGTGCTGGAGATCCTGAGCAACAAGGGTAATTTTTATTTTTCCTACCATAGCAATATCGTTAAGAAGGACAGCCTGGTAACTATGGCTGCTTCCACCAAAACGGTGAAACAATGGCTGGAGCTTTTATTGCCTGATCATTTTGAATTCAGGGAAAGTGGAAACTATATCATCATCCGCAAAGCGCCGGTAAAACTCACTTTTGTTACCAACAAGGCCGTAACGGAAGACAAATTTTATCTTGTTAGCGGTTATGTTCTTGATGATGCTACCGGCGACTGGATTCATAATGCCAGCATTTACGAGACCAGTCTACTGGTATCCACGCTAACGAATACAAAGGGTTATTTCAAACTTCGTTTCAAACAAAAAAATAAAAAGCTTCACCTCACCGTAAGTAAGGAGTATTACCGCGATACCAGTTTTATCCTGGATCCGGGCTTCAACCAGCAGGTCACCGTTACACTGATGCCCCGCAGTTCGGGGGAATATACCATCATAGGGCCTGATGATTATTTTGCCCCGGAAGAACTCAAACTAAGGGTACAGCAGGCAGATTCGTCGGTTATGGAATACACGTATCTAAAATCAGACTCTGCCAAAGTGGAAAAGACCCGGATGGGTAGCTGGCTATCTACTTCACAGCAAAAGATACAGGGCCTCAACATCCGAAATTTTTTTGCGACAAGGCCCTTCCAGTTGTCCATCACCCCCGGCCTTGGAACGCATGGCCAACTGAGCCCCCAGGTAGTCAATCATTTTTCACTGAATCTTTTTGGCGGGTACAACGGTGGTGTGGATGGTGTGGAGATCGGGGGTTTGTTTAACATCGATAAAAAATCGGTGCGTTATTTCCAGTCAGCAGGATTGTTCAATATCGTTGGCGGTTACATGCATGGTTTCCAGGTAGCGGGCATTAATAATACCGTGCTTGATTCAGTGATCGGCTTCCAGGCTGCCGGCGTAAATAATATGGTGAAGGGAAAAATGAATGGCTTCCAGGTTGGTGGTGTTTACAATCATGTAACGGAGCAGGTGAATGGAGTACAGGTGAGTGGTGTAGGGAATTTTGCGCGGAGAGATGTGAGCGGTGTACAGGTGGCCGGTGTCATGAATTTCAGCAATCGCACCCTGAATGGTGTGCAGGTAAGTGGGGTGATCAATTATGCCAAACATGTAAAAGGTGTGCAGGTTGGACTAATCAATATCTCCGACACCTTGGAAGGTCTCGGCATTGGGTTGATCAACATTGTTTTTAAGGGCTACCATAAACTTTCATTTTATGCAGATGAGATCGTGAATGCGAATGCAGCTTTCAAAACCGGCAGCAGGCGCTTATATAATATCCTGCAGGCGGGTATGAATTTCAGCGACAGTAATGAAGTATTCACCTTTGGCTATGGTTTTGGTTCCGAGTTGAAAATGGGTAAAACATTTTCACTGAATCCCGAATTCACCCTGCAGCATTTATACCTGGGATCCTGGGATTTCGCCAACCTGCTGGGTAAGGCAAAGCTTAATCTGAATATCCGTCTTGGAAAATACCTGGCCTTGTTCGGTGGTCCTGTAGTGAATGTATATACTTCAAAGCAGGATGTGAAGTTTGATGGTTACCGGCTGAAAATTCCTCCAGCCGGGAATAAGACCTATGATTTCGGGCCAAATGTTAAAGGATGGTTAGGATGGAACGCTGGCATTAGTTTTTTCTAGATCCGGCTAGGGGTATTTGAAGGGGTAGTTGTTATCCTTTTAAATAACCAACATGACCAACCCTAACGAGAAAGGATACCCGATCACCATCAATAC
>JAEYUA010000119.1 GCA_023433755.1 Bacteroidota bacterium
GTCCAGCAGCCTACCTTCTTCAGCGCCCCCGGTTTTGCAAAAAGAAAGAAGCGCATTTACATATTCATCCTTTCGCTGCCGGCCCAGTTTCAGTCCCCTTTTTTGAAGTTCAGCCAACACCAGCCTGAAATGACCCCATTCTTCTGTTACAATTGGTGAAAGGGCTATAACCAGTTTCTCTTTCTGGTTATACCGCTGGATGAGGGATATGCAGCTAATGGCGGCCTTCTGTTCGCAATAAGCATGGTCGGTAAGAATTTCTTCCATGGAAATGGCAGCCAGGTTGACCCAGCGGGGGTCGGTAGGCAGTTGCAGGCCCAGGATAGCCTTCGCATCATCCGAAACATCAATTTCATCAGCCATATTTGCAAATCTAATCAACAACGATCATTCGCCTGTTTTGCAGCCAGTTACAAAATCCTAACTACTTGCTAAAGCCCGGAAACCATCGCTTGTTTTTAGGCTGAAATCCCCTACCTTTGCCGCCAAAATAAAGTAAACACAAACGGCGTCCAAATGGGACGGCCAATTTAAAAAGTCAAAGATGCCATTAACAAAAGAAAAAAAAGCCAGCATTTTTACCAACTACGCTGGAGCTGCCACTAACACAGGATCTATTGAGGGTCAGATTGCATTGCTTACCGAGCGCATGGCTCAGATCTCTGCTCACCTGCAGCAGAACAAAAAAGATTTTTCCACACACCGCGGATTGATGCAACTGGTAGGTAAACGCCGCCGCCTGCTCAATTATCTTCAGAAACATAACCTTAAAGGTTACCGCGAACTGATCGAAAAATTAGGAATCAGGAAATAAGACCGGATAAATTTATAAGCTACTCCCAATCACACACCGGTTGGGTTTTGGCTTTTATACAGCCTTGTTTTCTATTGCATCATCTCCCCTCAAAATCAACTTATGTTAGCTCAAAAATTCAGTAAAACATTTGATATAGGCGATGGCCGCGAAGTGACCATCGAAACCGGCCGCCTTGCCCGCCAGGCCGACGGTTCAGTAACCGTAAAATGCGGCAACAGTATTTTACTTGCTACCGTTTGCGCAACGGAAAAACCAAAAGAAGGACAGGACTTTTTTCCATTGAGTGTTGACTACATGGAAAAATTTTCTTCAGCGGGCCGTATCCCGGGATCTTTTTTCAAAAGAGAAGGACGCCTCAATGATTACGAAATCCTTACTTCCCGTTTGATTGACCGTGCCCTGCGTCCCCTGTTTCCCGAAGATTATCTCTGCGAAGTCCAGGTGATCGTTACACTCATTTCCAGCGATGCCGAGATTATGCCTGATTCCATGGCCTGCCTTGCGGCTTCTGCAGCACTTGCCGTTTCCACTGTACCCATCCAGGAAGTGATTTCTGAAGTGAGGGTATCAAGGATCAATGGAAATTTCAAAGTAAACCCAACCCGTTCCGAAATGGAGATCTCTGATCTTGATTTCATCGTAGCGGCTACCGAGAAAAACATCATGATGGTGGAAGGTGAAGCAAAAGAATGCAGTGAGGAAGACCTGCTGCAGGCTTTGCAAATTGCCCATGATGCCATCAGGATCCAGATCAAAGCGCAGCTCGAACTGCGTGAACTGGTTGGTGTTACTGAAAAACGTGATTATCCAAGACCTGATACCAACGAAGCAATCCGTCAGCGGGTATATGATATAGGTACCCCCAAAATGAATGACCTGGCACGTGCCAATGTAAAAAAAGCTGCACGTAAGGAACAGTACGATGCTATCAAAGAAGAGATCATATCTACACTGCACAAGGAAGCTAATCTTCCTGAAGAAGAAGAACTGCCGGTTGAAACACAAAAGCTCGTCAAAAAATATTTGTCAGACCTCCAGTATGATGTAGTAAGGGATATGATCCTGAACGATAAGATTCGCCTGGATGGCCGTAAACTAGATGAGGTGCGTCCGCTTGATATGGAAACGGATGTACTCCCAACACCTCACGGTGCCGCTCTTTTTACCAGGGGCGAAACCCAGTCACTCACTACAGTAACCCTGGGTACTCCACTTGATGAATTGCTGATAGAAAGCGCGGGCAAATCAGTTGAATCCAAATTTTACCTTCATTACAATTTCCCTCCCTTCTCCACCGGCGAAGTAAAATTTCTCAGGGGTGCAAGCCGCAGGGAAATCGGTCACGGTAAACTGGCAGAACGTTCCCTCAAACAAATGATGCCTGCCGGGGATTTCGCTTATACCGTGAGGGTAGTAAGTGATGTTCTGGAAAGTAATGGCTCTTCATCCATGGCAACGGTATGCGCCGGCTCACTTGCCCTGATGGATGCAGGTATTCCTGTTCCCAAACATGTGGCTGGTGTGGCAATGGGACTTATTTCCAAGAATGGCCAGTTTGCTGTTCTTACCGATATCCTGGGTGATGAGGATCACCTGGGTGATATGGATTTTAAAGTTACCGGTACCCGCGATGGTATCTGCGGTATCCAGATGGATATCAAAGTGGATGGTCTTCCCATTGAAGTTATGCGCCAGGCACTGGAACAGGCCCGCCGTGGCAGGTTGCACATCCTCGATGCCATGTACAATTGTATTGAGGCGCCCCGCGGAGATGTGAAAGAACACGCTCCACGAATGGTGAAGATTTATATTGACCGTGAATTCATTGGCGCGGTGATCGGGCCTGGTGGTAAGATCATCCAGGAAATCCAGCGCGAAACCGGAACCACCATTAACCTGGAAGAAAAAAATAACCAGGGCGAGGTGAGCATATTCGGTAATGTGAAAGAAGGAGTTGACAGGGCGCTGAACTGGATCAAAGGTATTGTGGCAGTTCCCAATGAAGGCGATGAATATGAAGCAGTGGTTAAATCAATTATGCCCTATGGTGCTTTTGTGGAGTTCCTTCCCGGCAAACAGGGATTGCTGCATATTTCAGAAGTTAGCTGGAAGCGGCTTGAAACCCTTGATGGTGTATTGAACGAAGGCGATAAGGTAAAAGTGAAACTAACCGGAACAGATCCCAAGACCGGCAAGTTCAAACTATCCAGGAAAGTATTATTGCCTAAACCTGAAGGTCACCGTGAAGAGCGTCCACGTGAAGGCGGAGACAGACAGCAGGGTGGAAGCAGGCACCAGGGAGGTGACAGACCGCAACGCGAAAGGGGAGAACGCCCCAGGTTTGAAAAGAGCCAGGGTAATTTTGAACCTAAGAAGGAAGAAGGCCATGACAATGAACCTAAACAACAAATAGAGGAATAAATACTTTCACAATACAAGGGCTGTCTGCTAATGGCGACAGCCCTTTTTTAATGCCATTCAATGAACAGTATCCGGATCAGTATCCAGGCTAACGAGGTCGAACAGGAATTATTAATCAGTGAATTGATGGACCTGAATCCCGATGGTTTTGAGCAGTCCGTTGATTCCCTCGTGGTTTATTTTCCCGAGATGAATTTCAATAGCTACGAGGTTCAGCAATTACTTGGTGAACGCAAAATAGAAATATCCACGGTAGCCGAACAAAACTGGAACAAAGTCTGGGAAAGCAATTTTGAACCTGTTATCATTGGTGATTTTTGTGTAGTGAGAGCAGATTTTCATACACCCGCTGAAGGTGTGGAGCATGAGATCATCATCACACCAAAAATGAGTTTTGGTACGGGTCATCATGCCACCACTTATATGATGGCAGAAAGGATGAAGGACATTGATTTTAATAATAAGAAAGTTTTTGATTTTGGCACTGGCACGGGCATCCTTGCTATCCTGGCAGAAAAAATGGGAGCGTCGGAAGTTATTGCGGTAGATATAGATGACTGGAGCATTGAGAATGCGGCTGATAATATCAGCAGGAACGGCTGTGCCAATATCTTGCTGCAACAATCGGATACAATCACAGGTGGTGAATATGATGTGGTTCTTGCTAATATAAACCGCAACATCTTACTCGGACATGCAGATGCATTGACCGCATCATTAAAGAAAGGAGGGCTAATTTTATTGAGTGGCCTGCTGGCCGATGACGAAGACGATATTTCAAAAGCGTATATGCCTAAGGGTTTGATTCTGGAAAATCGAAGCGAACGTAACAATTGGATTGCCCTGCTTTACCGGTCAACTCTTTGAATTTAACAGCGAAATCCGCCGGAATTTGATTAAATTCGCACTCAACTTCAACCCATTCTATGAATGAAATCATATTAATAATCCTTGCATACCTCATTGGCAGTATTCCAACCGCCGTTTGGGTGAGCAGGTATTTTTTTGATATTGATATCCGCGAATATGGCAGCGGCAACTCCGGGGCCACCAATACATACCGGGTACTGGGTGCCAAATGGGGTACCGTGGTGATGATTATTGATATGGCCAAAGCCATTGTTGCGGTGAAACTGGCTTTCCTTCTTCCTTATTCTTTTGAGAGTGATATTTATATGGTAAATATGCAGCTTGGTCTTGGCCTGGCTGCGGTATTAGGGCATATTTTTCCCATCTGGGCGGAATTCCGGGGTGGAAAAGGCGTGGCGACACTTTTCGGAATGGTGCTTGGCATACAGCCAAATGTAGCCTTATGCTGCGTGGGTATCTTTATCCTGGTACTTTACCTCACACGCTGGGTTTCCCTAAGTTCCATACTGGCCAGCATTGCTTTTCCCGTTTTCATCCTGGTAATCTTCAATGAGCCTGAGAAACTCTACAGGGTCTTTGCCATTACTGTGGCCATGCTCGTGCTGCTGACCCATCAGAAGAACATCGGGCGCCTGTTGAAAGGCAGTGAGAACAAGGTGCCGATCCTGAAGCACCGTGACCGCCGCCGCGACAAAAACCGCAAATAAAATTTCCAATATAATAACATAAAGCAGGCTCTCCGGCAGGAGGGCTCTCATGGTTTGGTATAATCATTGAATTCAGTTTAAAAACGTTAAAAGATGATACGGAAAATAACCAGCCTTTTTTTAATAGCCGCCACTTTTATAGCTTGCTCCACTAATCCGGTAACCGGGAGAAAACAATTTAAACTTGTATCCGAACAGGAATTACAGGGAATGGCATCCACTGAATACAGAAATTTTCTATCCCAGAACCGTCCCGTTTCCCCCTCTGCTGACAGGGATGCTGAAATGGTAAGAAGGGTAGGACAGCGGGTAGCTGCCGCAGTTACAAAATATTATAACGACAATGGCTACGGTTCCGCACTGGAAGGATACCAGTGGGAGTTCAACCTGGTAAACAGCCAGGAGGCCAATGCCTGGTGTATGCCTGGTGGAAAAGTGGTTGTTTATTCAGGACTGTTACCAATTACACAGAATGAAGCGGCCCTTGCCAATGTAATTGGCCATGAGATCGCCCATGCTACTTTCCAGCATGGAAATGAAAGAATGAGCCAGGGTCTTGCCCAGCAATTGGGAGGTGTGGCACTTTCTGTGGCTGTTTCCAGCCAGCCCCAGGCTACCCAGAATCTTTTTCTCCAGGCTTATGGTATAGGTTCCCAGGTAGGTGTGCTTTTGCCTTTCTCCAGGAAACAGGAACTGGAATCTGACCGCTACGGGATGATTTTCGCGGCCATGGCGGGTTACAATCCAAGGGAAGCGATCTCCTTATGGCAAAGAATGGAAAAAGCCTCCAATGGCCAGGCGCCACCGGAATTCCTCAGCACGCACCCTGCACCAGGCAACCGGATTCAGCAGTTAGAAAAATACCTGCCTGAAGCATTGAAATATTACAAGCCCATGGGCAAATAATGATAAGAAAGAGGTAAAAAGTACTGGAAATCCCGCTAATCCAAGGTTTTAGCGGGATTTTCTTTGTGATCGCCGGTAGTTTTTCGTAACTTTGCTCGTCTGTTTATCTGAAAATTTCCTTCGTACTTCTTTCACCGAGCAATTTTTAAAACAGTAATTATTAATATGTCTCAAACAATTTTAGAAAAGCTACAATTAAAAAACGAAAAAAATGTTTTAATCCAGGGCTTACCTTCTTCAATTGAAAAACAGTTCAGTAAACTTTCATTCGCCAAGAATCTCACCCCGTTACTGCGTTCCAGGAAGATCGATTTTGCCCTGGTATTTGCTGTGAGCGAAAGCCAGCTTAACGCTATCCTGGATGATATTATGCCGGCGCTGAAAGAAGAGTCCAAACTTTGGGTTGCCTACCCCAAGCTGACCTCTAAAATCACAACTGATCTGAACAGGGAAGGTAGCTGGAACAAATTGGTAGGAGCCGAGTATGAAAATGCGGAACAGGTATCACTTGATCATGTATGGCACGCTTGTTACTTCAAGAAATCCTGCATGACGGTGGAACTGGAGGAAGAAACAGTTACCGTAAAAAAGAAAGCAAGACTTGCAAGTGTTTAGACCTTAAGAAATTAAAATAAAAAGGATCCACCTCAGGCGGATCCTTTTTTATTTGGTGGATGTGTTTAAAAAATCATCAATGGAAGTTCCGATTACAACTGATAGCGGCGTTTCCATATTTAAATTGGCATCAATCCATTTCCGCGCCTGGGTCAGTTTTTTCAAAAAGATGATTGTTCCATTCAGCAACTGGCACCTGTACAGCACTTCGGCTTCCTGGGTTATGGTGGTGATCTGCGCCGATCCGAATAACCCATAGTAAGGATAATCAATCCGGAATTGATTCTTATTCCTTGTTTCATTAAAGAATATAAGTTCACCCATCTCGAAGCATTTAGTTGTGGTTGCCTGACCGAGGTGAATCCAAAGGTTAGAATTACAAAGAGCCCTAAGATAAACTGAATAAACAAAAATGTCAAGCCCCTTGCATAGCTCATTGCTAATCAGGCAATAATTGAATTATTGTTTATTAGTTATCCAGGTTGGACAAATAAAAACCTTCCTTATGAAGGATCGTTTTGTTGGGAATGGGGGTAAGTAATGATTCTTTCACCAGCTTTTCCACGAGCCTCAACTGGTTATCCTGGTCACCTGACTGGGCGATCAGTTTCCAGCTTTCAATTTTCATCAAGGCCCTTTTGGAGGTTTTAACTACATGGCGGTCAAGCCATTCAGATCTTTCGGCCAGGTATAACTGGTGGTTGCGGAAGTAGGCATGCATAGGACGTAGATTTAGGTTATTGGTAACTTGCGATTTCAAATTAAACAGAAAAAAATTGAAAATCCTAATTCCCCTGTTTTTTTCGGCCAGGTCCCTAAAAAAACACCCGGCCCTCACTTTTTAATAGACGGCCGGGTGTAAGACGGGTTTGCTGTGATTATGCTACAACTTCAACAGCAGTTTTATTATATTCCTCGGTGAGCTTACGCTGCAGATCGTAAGACATTGGCTGATAACTGTCGAAATGCATCCTGAACTTAGCCCTTCCCTGGCTGATGGATCTTAGAGAAGAGGAGAAATCATGCAATTCCGCCAGTGGAATACGGGCGCTGATCTTTTGGAAATGACCTTCAGTTTCCATGCCTTCCACTATGCCCCGCCTGCTCTGGACATCGCCCATAACACCTCCGGTAAGATCTTCAGGGCATAAAATCTCTAAGTGGTAAATGGGTTCCAGCACCTGTGGATCCGCTTCTTTAAAAGCCTGGCGAAACGCCTGGAGGCCGGCGATCTTGAAGGAAATATCATTGGAATCAACGGGGTGCATTTTTCCATCATAAACGGAAACACGCACATCTCGTACATAGGAACCTGTTAGCGGACCTTCATGCATTTTCTCCATAACCCCCTTTAATATGGAAGGCAAGAACCGGGTATCAATAGCTCCACCTACAATGCAATTGTAAAATACGAGCTTACCACCCCAGTCAAGATTGAAAACTTCGCGGCCGCGCACCGTTAAACCAACTGGTTCGCCCATTCCTTCATAAAACGGTTCAATACGCATGAATACTTCGCCAAACTGGCCGGCGCCACCTGATTGTTTTTTGTGCCGGTAGCTGGACTCTGCCGATTTGCGGATGGTTTCGCGGTAAGGAATTCTTGGCCTTACAAATTTAACGGGCACCTTATGGAGGCGCTCAATCTTCCATTTGGCAACGGCCAGGTGCATATCTCCCTGGCAATGAAGTAAGGTCTGCTTCAATTCCTGTGACACCTCCACGATTAGCGTAGGGTCTTCTTCCCTTAGCTGGTGCAGTGCCTGTGAAAGTTTCTCCTCTTCGCCTTTGTTGACCGGTTCAATGGCAACAGTCATATTGTAAGAAGGGAAGGAGATGGGAGGTAGTTCGTAATTTTTACCCTTCACATGGAGTGTATTATTAACATGCGTGTTCCTCAGCTTAAGCGTGGCTCCAATATCCCCTGCCACAAGTTCATTCACAGGTATTCTTTTATTGCCTTCCATTAAAAAAAGCTGGTTGATCTTTTCAACCACTCCGTTTGATTCGTTCACGAGTTCCATGCCTGTTTTGACCGTACCTGAAAAGACCTTGAAAAAAGATAGATCGCCCACATGTGGCTCTGAGATGGTTTTATAAACAAAAATGCAGGCAGGACCGGCTGCATCGCAGGCAAGGTCTTCTCCGGCAAGCGTTTTTTGCGGTGGCATTTCGTTGGCACTCGGACAAACATTATCGATGAAACCCATCAGCCTTCCGCTACCCATATTGCGTTCAGCGGAAAGACAGAACAAAGGGAAGATGTCATGGTTGATCATGGCTTTTTTCATCCCTTCCTTCAATTCCTCCTCATCCAACTCTCCCTTGTCAAAATATTTTTCCATCAGGGTTTCATCATTACTGGCCACAGCTTCCACCAGCTCCCTGTGAAGGCTTTCGGCTTTTTCTTTTTCATCATCGGGAATTTCGCATTTTTCCGGTTTGCCACCCGTATCCTTGAATTTGTACATCACCATCCTTAACACATCAATGATCTCATGGAAACCCGCGCCTTCCTGCCGGGGATATTGAACCAGTGTGAGTTTATTTCCAAAATGTTCCCGTGCCTGCTGAAAGGTTTTCTGGAATTCAGCCTTATCATGATCAAGCTTATTAACCGCAAAAATCATTGGAGTCCGGAATTTTTCCGTGTATTCCCAGATCACATCCGCGCCTACTTCAACACCATTTGCAGCATTCAGCATCATCACTCCCGTATCAGCCACGCGGAGGGAGGAAAGTACTTCACCTACAAAATCATCATAGCCAGGAGTATCCAGAATATTGATTTTGTAACCCCTCCATTTGGAATGCATCAGTTTTGAAAAAATGGAATTGCCTCTTTCCTGCTCCAGTTCATGGTAGTCACCTACCGTGTTGTTCTCGTAAACAGAACCACGGCGGCTGATCAGGCCTGCTTCAAAAAGCATGCATTCCGCTAAGGTTGTTTTGCCGCAGCCGGCATGGCCCAGCAAAACAATATTTTTTACATGTGAGGTATCAAACTCTGCCATAAAACAGGTTTTAAAAGTTTAGATAATAAGATGCCTGTGCCCAGTGGGCAATAGAAAATTTTTAAGTCGGAAAAATCCTAGCAGGCCGACCTGCTCACAAAATCCCGGAAGTCATTACGCAGTTCCTGGAGGGTGCTTTCCTGGTTCAGGAACTGGTCCAGCAGGGTTTCATGCTGCGAATACGTTTCTTCAGAAAGATCACCACCGGAGGATTCAAATTCAATCCTGCGCTCGTGCAGTTTGATCTGTTGCTTCAGATCATGTACATTGATCAATTGAATGTGAAACTGGTTGTCGAAATGTTCTACCGCCTGTAGCTGGTCTTTGGAGAGGGATTTACGGCAAACTTCCTGGAGAGATTTTTTGGATAACTGCAATTCTTCACGGTAATTACGAAGGATCTGGCGCCATTCCTGGCATTCTGCGGAAAGCTGTGAGAGCTCTGTCTGAACCATGGGATGAAGATTTAATGGTTAAAAAATGTTGGTTTTCCCTTCAATTTCCCTGTGTGGTGGTTAGTACTTTAAATTTAGAACTCTTGTACCAGAAAAAAACCTGTTTTTTCTCATCTGAATTCAGTAAATTAATCATACCCCCAGCGATTATATTTGCCTATTGTGATCAGTCCCCAATCCATACAGCAGGTCCTGGCCCGAATTGATATTCTTGATATCGTTGGCGGTTTTGTAAGGTTGAAAAAACGTGGTGCCAATTATCTTGGGCTTTGCCCTTTTCATAATGAAAAAACACCTTCTTTCACCGTTTCTCCAACAAAAGAAATTTTCAAATGTTTTGGTTGCGGCAAGAGTGGCAATTCCATCAGCTTCATTATGGAGCATGAAAAGCTTTCCTATGTGGAAGCTATCAGGTGGCTGGCCGCTAAATACAATATTGAGCTGGAAGAAACCCAGGCTTCACCCGAACAAAAACTACAGCAGCAGGCTTCAGAGAGCCTGGTGATCGTGAACCAGTTCGCCCAGGAATATTATGCGAACAACCTATTTGAAACAGAAGAAGGCCAGGCAGCCGGTTTAAGCTACCTGAAAGAAAGGGGTTTTACCGAGGAAATCATCCGCAAGTTTGGTTTGGGATATGCAGGCACCCAAAAAGATGCCCTTGCCAAAAAAGCAGTAGCACTTCAATACAATCCTGAGATATTACAGAAAGCAGGACTGGTTGTGAACCGTTACGAGCAAATGGTGGACAACTACAGGGACCGCATCATTTTTCCAGTACATAACAATAGCGGTAAAGTGATCGGCTTTGGTGCGAGACTTATCAAATCAAATGACAAGGCGCCCAAATACATCAACACTCCCGAGAATGAAGTTTATATAAAAAGCAAAATTCTTTATGGAACCTATTTTGCCAGGCATGCCATTGACAAGGCTGATGAATGTTTGCTGGTTGAAGGCTATACCGATGTAATCTCCTTACACCAGGCAGGTATAGAAAACGTGGTGGCCAGCGGAGGCACCTCCCTTACACAAGACCAACTTCGCCTGATCAAAAAATATACAAAGAACCTAACCATCATCTATGATGGAGATGCGGCAGGCATCAAGGCGGCGCTCCGTGGACTTGATATGGCCCTGGAAGAAAGCCTGAATGTAAAACTGGTGCTGATACCAGATAAAGAAGATCCCGACAGTTATGTGCAAAAACTGGGAGCCAACCAGTTCCGCAACTTTGTACTGCATAATAAAAAAGACTTCATACTCTTCCAGCTCGAGGTAAGTATGAAGGAGGCAGGGGAGGATGCCAGCAAAAAATCTGAAGTGGTAAACCAGGTGGCTGAAACCATTTCAAAAATAGACAAAACAGAAGATTTTACGAGGCAGCAGGACTATATCAGGCAGTGTGCCCAGATCCTTCATATTGATGAAACAGGCTTCACTTCACTTGTGAACAAATTCATCCGCAACCGTATTTCCCTGCAGGAGCAGAAAATGCCTTTTGAAGAAGCGAAGTATCATGAAGAAAATGCAAAAAAAGCAGAGGAAAATAATTTTGATGACCAAACCTTCAACCTGCTTTACCGTGATGATCTACAGGAAAGGGAAGTTGCCCGCATCCTTTTGGAATATGGCACAAAAAAATGGGATGAGGATCACCTGATAGCAGAACATGTCTTATCTGAATTACCCGAGGAAGACCTGATCGATAATAAAACGGTATTGAAACTGGTTGAAGAATACAAACAGACCCTGGCCGATCATATAACTCCCGACCGCAATCATTTTATTTATCACCCTGACACGGCACTTAGCACACTGGCAGTTTCATTACTCCATTTCCCCTACGAAGAAAGCATCCACTGGAAAAGGGAGTTGAGCCAGTCATCAGGTTACCAGAAATCTTTATTTGAACAGGATTACAAAAGCTTCATGCAAACTACTAAAAAGGAAAATGAATCTGTTCTCCTGAGTTATTTAAAAATGGGTAAGGATAATACCCACGAGGAAGTGGAGTCCGTGATCAATTACCTGAAATTGCGCAAGATCAAAAGACTGCTCCTGCAAAATCATAAAGACATGGAAAAAGCAGATGTCTCACAACAATCCACTTTGCTGATGACCCACCAGCATCTCAAACAACTGGAAATGGAACTGACCCGGAAACTGGGAACCGTTGTTCTGAAATAATTCCATACCTGGTGGCATAATTTTTTTAAATGATTGGATAGCCGGGTAAATCTTCATTTCACAATTTTGAAAGCCCTGCTCATTTTATTACCGGAAAAATCAAATCATGAAAACGCTTAGTGTTTTGGGTGGTGGACTGGCCGGCGCAGTAGCCGTAAGCCTGATCCATGAATCTGTTAGACAGGTGGTTCCACAGGCACCCCGGATGGACCTCCTTGGAATGAATGCCATATCGAAAGGACTGGATAGGGCTGGTGTGGACCAACCAGGACAAAAAAGTTTATATACCATGGCACTGGTGGGTGATATTCTCAGTAACGCTCTTTATTATTCGCTTGCAGGTATCGGGAATGAAAAAAATCTCTGGGTGAGAAGTTCTATCCTGGGACTGGCAGCAGGTGTGGGAGCTGTTTTACTTCCTGGTCCGATGGGTCTTGAGGAAAGACACAGTAACCGCACACTTACTACCAAATTGATGACAGTGGGACTATATGTTACCGGGGCACTCGTGACTGCCGCAGTGATCAAACTATTGAATAAGAAAAAACAAAAAAAGGAAGAAATGTGGGAAGAAAGGCTGCTTACTTCAGCCATTTCATAACTACCTGGTCCCCGCATTAGCGGGGATTTTTATTTTGCCCATTGAATCAATATTCCGGTATAAAAATTCCTGCGCGGCGCCGCATTGAAATACCTGCCTCCAAAACCATTAATATCATTTCCCAGGCTGTATTTTTCATCAAGAAGATTTTCTGCTCCGCCAGACAAACGGAATGCAAGCGTTTTCCACCCTGCAAAATGATATTCAATTCTGCCTCCCAGTAAATGGCAGGAAGAGGCGTAGGCTGTATTGGCATCATTCAGGGCAATCCGGTCAGAGAAAAAATAATTGATGGATACGTTCAATTTTTTCAGGCCCACCAGGATTCCTGAACTGATGGTATGAGGTGCCACACCCGGAAGCGCATTGCCGGAATAATCATTATCTACCTGCCTGAACTGACGGTACCTGAAATAATGATAGGTATAATTGAACCATACATGACTGTTGCGGCCTAACCGGGATGAAGAGGCAAAAATGGGATAAGTCATGCCAAGTTCAGCACCCTGCTGCCGTGTTCCCCCGGCATTAATGAAATAATCGCCTCCGCCTGCATCCCTGCGCTGAACAATAGTTTGCGAAAGCATGAAATGAAATACATTCAGGTCCACAGCCAGCCTGTTACTGAAAGCAGCTTTCATACCCAGTTCAAAATTATATCCCTGTTCTGCATTGAGACCTGCATTAATAGTTCCCCCTGTGGGCAGCAATTCACCGGTAGTAGGAGGTGAAAAGCCCCTGGACAATCCAGTATACAGCGAAATTTTTTCCAATCTTTTCATCAGGGTGATCCTTGGTGCAAGCTCATTCCGGAATCTAACTGATTCATTGCCCTGCAATGCCGGGGTAAACCTTGCAAAATCAACTTTCAGCCAGTTGGCACTAAGCCCTGCCAGGAAAAACCAGCCCGAATTAAAATCCAGGCTAGCCTGCGCAAAAAGCATGGCAGCACGGTTATCAATTTCATCTGTTGAACGAAGTGAATCAGCCTGGCCATTCACATTTTTATGCACATGCACCTGCTGGTAACCTTTTTGCCATTCGGCACCCAGATTAGCCTGGAAGGCTGAAGCCTTCATCTGCCGGTTAAATTGAAAACCTGTACGTCCTCCGAAATGAGGAAGACTGCTTTTTTCAAATCCACGCAGGTTAGGGTTTACCAGTTGGGTAAACATACCATAAAGCGTGGTTTTATTTTTTAACCAGGATGTTACCGGCTGCTCCAGGGTGGCACCAGTCAGAAAAGTTTTTTGCCTGATGGAGGCTTTTGCTGCAACCGCGCCTGGAAAGCCACCTGTACCCGGTCGGGCTCCAACAGGATTTAATTTGTATTCTGCCGCATTGAGGGCTCCCGGTGTTTCGTAAACATGATCACCGTACAGGAAATTGGTTTTGATCACCCGGTTCAATCCCAGTCTGAACCTTCCATTCCAACCCAACACCGTTCTTTCCATTGCCGATTGTTCCCGGTAACCCTCGCTCACCTGGTTTTGAAAGCTGAAGCGGCTCATCGAATGTTCATTACCGTTATCTACCGCCAGGTAGCGGTTATGCATCTGGTAGCTGCCGATGGAATATTCGGCTGTGATACCGGTTGAAGAAAAATAGGGAAGGCTTTGGATCAGCATCACCCCGCCTGTACCCGGGCCATACAGGCTGCTCCCGGGACCTTTGATGATCTCGAGGGAATTGAACTGGTACTGGCCTAACTGGTTAAGAAAACTTGTTCCGCCAGGATCTGTGAAAGGCACATCGTTATAATAGATCTTTACATTTCTCACACCGAAAGGAGATCGGAGCGAACTTCCCCTGATATTGAAGCGGTAGCTGCCAGGTGATCTTTCTTCCATTCTGACACCGGTACTGGCATTCACTGCCTGCACCACCGAACCAGTTCCAAAGATTTCAAATTGCTTGCGCCCGATAAAATTGACAGCGGCAGGCAGATCTTTCAGAGTCCTGTTATGCTCGAATGCAGTTACCCTGATATTTTTTAGAGTGGGAGTAAGCGACGACGTGTCAATAATAGGTAAAGAGTCCTGCGCAAAAGCACAAAGATTACAGAATAAAATGCAGTTGGTCAGGATCAATCCCGGATATTGGAGGTTTCTGGCTGGCATAAAAAGTGATGTAAAATTAATATAGTTGTTCACAGTTTACAATCCAGGTTTTTGCGGGCAGGGGTGAGGGATCATCCGTAACCGTATCGGGCAGTGTAAGCAGGCAAATAAATCAGGAGGACTTTGAAAATAGTTTTGATCTCGGACACACATGGCAGGCATCGTCAGTTGAAATTACCTAAAGGAGATATGCTCATCCATGCCGGTGATGTTACATTAAAGGGCAGGAGAGAGGAAGTGGTTGATTTTCTAAAATGGTTTTCCATACAGCCTTTCGAACATAGGATCTTTATCGCGGGCAATCATGATTTTTATTTTGAAAAGGCCAGTGAAAGCCAAATCAATGAGATCATTCCGCCGGGAATCACTTACCTGAAGGATAGCGGGATCTCCATCAATGGCATCAACATCTGGGGATCGCCTTATACACCTAAATTTTATAACTGGGCTTTCAACCGTTCGCGCGGGGCAGCCATCAGGAAACACTGGGAACTGATTCCACCTGCTACCGACCTGCTTATCACACATGGCCCTGCTTATGGCTTTCTTGACCTTGTAATGAATGACCAGCATGCGGGGTGCCAGGACCTGTTAAGGACCATCCTGACCATCAAACCAAAGCTGCATGTATTTGGTCATATTCATGAATCTTCAGGTAATATACTCAGGTCTGGCATTCAGTTCGTTAATGCCAGTATGGTAGATGATTTGTACGGAGTAACCAATACACCGGTTGTAATCAACTGGAAATATTAGTTTTTCATATTCCCAGCACTTGCTTGAGTTTTACATAACCGCCACGGCTAACCGGTATTTTTTGGCCGGAAGAAAGTATGGCCAGGTAATTTTCTTTTTCATAAGGATCAATGCGGGTGATCTGCTGAATGTTGATCATGTAAGAGCGGTGGGTGCGCACAAACCGGGAAGGAGGCAGGCAATCTTCAAAAAATGCCATGGTCTTGTTTTTAAGAAATTTCCCATCTGCAGTATGAATTCTTACATAATCATCTGCAGCTTCCAGGAACTGGATATCATGAACCGGGATAATACGGATGCGTCCCCCGGTTTTTACAACCACTCTTTCTGCGTGTGAAGGAAGCTGGGTGGAAGAAGAGAGCATGGTTTCCGTATTTTTTTTCTGTACAGGAGCTGAATGATAAAATTTTTCCAGTGCCCTGTCAAACCGTTCCCGGTTAAAAGGCTTAAGCAGGTAATCCACTGCATGGTTCTCAAAAGCCCTGATCGCGTATTCGTCGAAGGCAGTGGTAAAAATTACGGCTGGTTTTTGCTCCAGCAACTCCAGCATTTCAAAACCATTGATCTTCGGCATTTGCACATCCAGGAAAATAAGGTGAGGCTGGTGCTGGTTTATTGCCTTGATGCCTTCGAAACCATCCCCGCATTCAGCCATTACACGGATTTCCGGGAAATGCTGAATATATTCTTTCACAATGGTTCTTGCGAGTGGCTCATCATCTATAATTAAAGCTTTAATCATGCCTGTGGAATTATGATTGTAGTGATAAAAATATCGGCCTCCGCCGATGCTTGCAGCAGGTCGTTTCGGGCGAATAATAAATACAGTCTCCGTTGTACGGAATTCAGACCGAAACCTATTCCCTTTTTGGGAGAGCTGGTTTCCGGATCAAAGGGATTGCTAACCCGCACCAGGAGCTTGCCCTCATTGGCCCTTGCTTCGATCCTGATAGTGATCTCGCCAATAGTATCATACAGGCCGAATTTTATGGCATTTTCCACCACCGGCTGAAGCAAAAGCGATGGCAGCTTCATCATCTCTGTGCCTGGTTCGTAATCCACTACGGTACTAAGCCTGTGACCAAATCTCACTTTCTCTATTTCCAGGTAAAGTTGCAGGTGCTGCAATTCATCCTGCAGTGATGACCATTGCTGTTCATCTTTTTTGAGCGTGCCTCTCAAAAAATCAGAAAGCTGCTGCACCATATTGCGTGCCTGTTCCGGTTTTGATTGTATCAGCGCATTGATGGAGTTCAGGCTATTGAACAGAAAGTGGGGCTGCAATTGTTGCCTCAATTTGAACAGTTCTGCATCTCTCGAAAGTTTCTCAGCCTCAGCCCTCCGGCTTTCAGAGGCTGATTGCTCTTTTAACGTGTACCAGAGTACACTGATCAGCGCAATGCAACCTGTAACCAGGAAACCAAATGCAAAACGGAGAGGTTGGGATACTTCAAAAAAATCCTGGGAAATATTTCCCGAAACTACCAGTATGGCACGGCTGATAACCAGCCAAAGCAAAGCCAACACAATACAAAGAGCCAGAAGAAATGCATACCTGTTTTTTTGTGGTAAATAAAACTGGAGAATGAAGATGATGAGTACAGATACGGCAGCCAGCAGCAGGTTTGAAACAAGGCTGTCCATGATGGCAACCCACCAGTCAAAACCATACCAATGCAGTAAACATGAATGCAACACTGCCCATGAAAAAAACACGGCGGCAAAAATCACTCGAAATCGTAAGGCCAGTAATGGGGATGTTGCCAATTTTATTGATTAAAAGGTATCTGGGAAAACTCCTGGTTCCTGATAGCTGCTGCCTTCCGGTGGATGCTATCAGTATAATTTGATGCATCGTCCACTTCAGTGATCCTGGAATAAAGTTCTGCTCCGTCAATCAGCTCGTTCAGGCAGTACAGTTCTGCAATATCCACGAATTTCCATTGTACCAGTTGTTGTTTCTGGTTGTAAAAGCTATCTTCTTCACTGCTTCCTATCCGGAAAGCTTTCGAATACGCTTCTGCTTCATTGGCAGCACTCACCAGCCTTAATTGTTCATCAAACTGGGGAGTGTGGTTACCATCTCCGCAAATGATCCGGTGTATTGTTTTGGCGAGAAACCATTTCATGTTTTTGATTTTGTTGGTGATCTGTGTTATAACCGGTGTCAGAAACTTTTAATCTCTACTCCTCCAAACAGGCAGGTGCCATCGAGATAAAGAACCTTGTTAGGATCTACATGGGCTACAGGAGGTCTTTTGTCATCAACCCCGCCAAAGATGGCCACCACCTGGCTTTGCACATCCCAATCGGCTGGTACTATCAGTTTGGTGCCCCCGAACATATTGAAGCAGTCAATAATCACCTTTCCCTGGAAATCGGCCTGGGTCAGGTTAATATCAGCGCCGCCCATAAACGTTACAATCTCGCCTCCTTTCAATTTTTTGGTCAATACATTTTTTTTCACACCTCCGAAAATGGCAGTCACGTCAATTACATCCTGCTGGCTTTCCAGTGCCTCTTCCCACTTCTGGTAATCCTTTTCTGTAACTGTAATTTCATTGCTACCATTGTGACGGGTGCGTAAGCCCAGTTTACTTGAGCGGAAAATAAATACCAAACCGAGCGTAATCAGGATAGCTGGCCACAAATAATGCCTCATGGAATATTCAGCGGAAATTTCACCGGCAAGAAATATACCTCCAACCACCAAAAGGATGAATGGAACAGGGCTATTGAACTTATGCCGTATGCCTGTAAACAACCCAATAGCTATCAGGATCATAGGCCAGGTAAAAAACCAATGAGGAAACCGAATGCCCGATTGCCTTGCCAATAACAAACCACCGAGTACAAGTAGAAAAATACCCGCACCTGTATAATTATTACGGCTATGTCTTTTATCCCGGTTCCAATGCCGGTCAACCGGACTTTCAGATTTTTCAGCGTTCATGATTTATTATTTGTATCAAAGAAAAACTGAAAATCCAGCGAAGGCAAATGCAATTCAGCAGGAGAAGGTAAATTTCCGGTAAACGACAGGTATGCGGCGGTGAATGGGGAGACGTGAGTTGGAGGTCGGTAGTCTGTCAGTCAAGTCAAAAGTCAAAAGTCAAAAAGACTGCGCTTCACGGCTCACCTCTCACGATTCTCACGTCTCACGAAAAATACTCATCACTGCTTATCACCCCCGCCTTTTACCGGGCGGTTACGTTCATCGGATTCTTCCATGTGCTTGCGCATATTGGCTGCATTCAGGGGGTCTGGTGTAAAATTGCTCATGGCCGACATGATCTTGTTCTTAACGCCTGAAACCACACGGCTGTCTCCACTCATCAACGCTTCATAACCATCTTTTGCCACTTTTGCCGGATCTGCATGGGCGGCTTCCTGGTACTCGTAAGTCGTTTCCATTTCTGCCTTGCGGAAGAAATCTGTTTCTGTTGCTCCAGGTTGTAAAACGGTAAGGGTAACACCTGTATCTTTTAATTCATTGATCAGGGCTTCAGAAAAATGCTGGACGAAAGCTTTTGTTGCGGCATAGATGGCAAAGCGGGGAGCCGGGGTATCCGCAACTACGGAAGAAAGCTGCAGGATCTTTCCTTCATTGCGTTCCAGCATATCCTTCATAAATAGTTTGGTGAGCACCACCAGTGAAACAATATTAAGCTGGATAATATCAAGATCTCTTTCCAGGTCTGTTTCTTTGAAAAACCCCCATTGACCCTGGCCTGCATCGTTCACCAGTACATCCACAACAATACCTTTTGCTTTTACCTCATCATAAACCTCTCTTGCCGCGTGGGGATCAAAAAGATTTTTAGAAATGGTAACTACTTCAATACCATTTTGTGCGGAAAGCTCGGAAGCTACTTTGTCGAGTTGATCTTCAGTCCGGGCCACGATTACCAGGTTATAACCATCTCCTGCGAACAGCCTTGCAAATTCGTAGCCGATACCGCTTGTTGCTCCTGTGATGAGGGCATATCTTTTTTCTGTCATAATATTTTTTCATGTGAGGCTTCCAGAACTATGCCAGAGGACCCGGAATTTAGTAAGCCCATCTACAACCGCATTCATTAATTTTACCCTGCATGTACGAACTATTACTTGAAAAATTCAAAGAGAAGATCAGCCTGACCCCGGAAGAAGAGGTACTGAGTAAAAGCTTTTTTACTCCAAAAAAAATCCGCAAGAAACAATACCTGTTACAGGAAGGGGATGTTTGCAGATATGTTGCCTTCGTGGAAAAGGGCATGCTGCGTATGTATACCATCGATGAAAAAGGAAATGAACACATCGTACAGTTCGCATTTGAAGGTTGGTGGATGGCAGACCAGTACAGCCTGCTAACGGGCGAACCCTCCAATTTCAGTATAGAAGCTATTGAAGATTGTGAACTGCTTCTCTTATCGAGGCAGGCTGAAGAGGAAATGCTGGAGAAGATTCCCAAGTTTGAAAAATACTTCCGGCTGCTTATTCAAAATAGTTTGATTGCCACCCAAAGGCGGTTAACAAGAACCCTCACTTTAACAGCCGAACAGCGTTATACCGAACTTATACATTCCTGTCCTACCATTCCGCAACGGGTACCGCAGCATATGATGGCCTCCTTTCTTGGCATTACTCCGGAAACACTGAGCCGCATTCGCAAACAGAAGTCGCTCAAAAAATAAGTCTTCCTCATTGACCTATATCAATTCCATTTCTTACCATAACTCAATGGTGGCAGGGGAGAAGCGGGTCTACCTTTGTGTAACAAAAGCAGCATGGCATATAGGAAGATGAGCCATATGTAGTGATAGGTGAATAGATTGTTTTGTGGATGCCTGCTGCTTTTTGTTTTGTTCCGTCAACAATCATTCAAAATAAAGCACATGAAAAAGTTCCTTTTACTATCAGCTACTATCATCACGTTATTTGCATTTACCAGTCTTAGTTCCTGGAAGGCTGACAATGCCCACTCCAAAATCAGTTTCTCTGTTACTCATCTTGGCATTTCTGATGTAACCGGCCTGTTCAAGGATTTTACCGTTGACATCAAGTCTGCCAAAGACAATTTCAGTGATGCAAAGATAGAAATGAGTGTGGATGTAAAATCTATTGACACCGAAGTAGAGATGCGGGATAATCACCTGCGCAGCGCCGATTTTTTTGATGTGGCCAAACATCCGAAAATGACCTTTAGCAGTACCTCTGTAACTCCAACTAAAGTGAAAAACAAATACCTGCTTAAAGGAAATCTTACCCTTGCCGGAATTACCAAACCAGTGACTATGGATCTCTGGTACCGGGGCACAATAGAAAACCCGATGAACAAAAAACCAACGGCAGGTTTCAAGGTAAGCGGCACCATCAAACGCTCCGACTTTAACCTGGGTGCCGGTTTCCCTCCTCCAATGATCAGCGATGAGGTTAAGATTGTTGCCGATGGCGAATTCATCAAAGAATAGTTACGGTCGGATAATTGCACAAATTTCACGAAACCCTGATGAAATAATGTTGAAACATTAATATATTTAAACTCTAAAACTACTTATATGGCTATTACATGGAAGATAGACCCTGCTCACTCGGAAATCCAGTTCAAGGTGAAACACCTGATGATCACTACAGTCACAGGTTATTTCAAAACTTTTGACCTGGTGGTTGAAACTGCCAGTGACGATTTCAATACAGCAAAAAAGATCGAATTCACGGCTGATATTGATTCGATCGACACCAACAATGTTCAAAGGGATACGCACCTGAAGTCAGCGGACTTTTTCGATGCAGAAAACCATAAACAACTCAAATTCACTGGCCGCAAATTCGAATCCAATGGTGATGAGGCCATTCTGGATGGTGACCTCACTCTTAGGGGGGTTACCAAACCTCTTACCTTAAAGGTTGAATTAGGCGGTACCGTTGTTGATCCTTACGGACAGCACAAGGCTGGATTCACGGTTACCGGGAAGATCAGCCGTAAAGAGTTCGGCCTTCAATGGAATGCCATGACGGAAGCCGGCCAGGTGGTGGTAAGTGATGAAATTAAAATACTTGCTGAGATCCAGCTTGTAAAACAGGCGGCAGAAGCTTCAGCGGCGGTTGAAGATAAGACAGCAAGCAGCGCCAATTAATTTTTGAAAACGCAATGAAATCCTCATTGCGTTTTCAGCTTTTACCAAGTAAAACATCAGGATTCAGTACCGGGAAACACTTAAAAAAATCAATCATTTTTTTTAACGTTTGACCATTATATTTAAATCATCTAAACCATTATCTTAGCCCGCTATGACAGTAGAGCAAATTGAGAATTTTTTAGCCAAGGAAACCATTCCGCAGGGTAAGATCATCCGTTTCGAATTGAAGAAAAGGGACCCGGTGCGTGGACTTATTGTGAAAGGAAGAGATTATAATGACCTGAAGGCCAAAAATTTCTGGCGTATCGTTACACAGAAGAACCTGACAGCCTATCAAAAAACAAGTGATATCAACCTGGCCAAGATCTTTGCCGGTTCAGATTTCGCGAAGTTGTCGCTGGTGAGCAACAAACCAGAGGAATAAACTTTTTGCACACGTTCTTTCCATGATTTTTTAGTGGTGAAGGCACCATTAGAGAATCTTTTTTGCTATATCATTCATAATGCGGGTGGCGTGCTCTCTTGAGTTTTCAATAAATAACCGGTTAGTATTCATGCCCCCGCAAATGACCCCGGCCAGGTAAATCCCCTGCTGGTTGGATTCGTATCGCTCTTCATCATAATCAGGTTTCCTGCTTTCATCCTTACATAGAGTAACGCCTGCATTTTCCAGGAACTCCAGGTCTGGCTGGTAACCAGTCATTGCCAGCACCCAGTCATTTTCCAGTATCACTTCTCCACCAGGAGTGCTAATCACTACTTCCTTTTCCCTGATCTCCCTTACATGAGAATTGAAAAAGGCTTTGATGGATCCTTCCCTGATCCTGTTTTCGATATCAGGTTTTACCCAGTATTTTACCCGCGCCCCCAGGGACTGACCCCTGATGATCATGGTCACTTCCGCACCTTTTCTCCAGGTTTCCAGGGCAGCATCAACCGCTGAATTTTGCGCACCCACCACGATCACTTTCTGAAAGGCATAAAAATGCGGGTCCTTATAATAATGCTTTACTTTAGGAAGTTCTTCTCCAGGCACATTGAGCTTATAGGGAATATCATAAAATCCTGTAGCAATAATAACATACGTTGACCTGTAAATGGCTTTATCTGTCACTACTTCAAACCCATTTCCACCTGCCATTTTTGAAACGGAAAGGGCTTTTTCAAATAGGCGGATATTAACTTGATTGTCACGGGCTACGCGGCGGTAATATTCCAACGCTTCAGACCTGGTGGGTTTGGCATTATTCGTAATAAAAGGCACCTGCCCGATCTCCAGTCTTTCTGAAGTGGAGAAGAACTGCATGTTCACCGGGTAGTTGTAGATGGAATTCACCAGCGTGCCTTTTTCCACGATTACATAATCAATATTTTTTTTCGCGGCTTCGAGTGCGCAGGCAATGCCGATGGGTCCACCACCAATGATGATGAGAGTATGCTGCATGATTTTCAATGGTAAAATTTTATTGTGCTCGATTTTTTAAAAAAAAGGATCCACATCACTGGTTTACTTAAAAATCTTCTTACCCGGGTAAACACTGATCGCTGATCCTTCAGCCAGGAAAACAGATACGGGTGCCTGGTCCAGCACTTCACTGAATGCGTTTCCATAAAGTATGCCGGCAGAGCAATTAATATTATGTTCAAGTACTTCATGAATTCTCCATTTGGGGTGCTGTACCTCGTAAACACCCGAGCAACGTTGATCCACACGGGTATATCCCCAGTAATGTTCAGTAATAAATTCTTCCTGTGATCCTTCTTTGAGTTCCGAAGGTTCAGCAACTGCAACTGCACTAAGGGTATCCCATTTCCCTTTCACCTTCCAGTTGTATGCCACCTTCAGTTTCCCATTACTTTGTTCCCAATGGTGATTCATTTCATGCGTGACATATTTCTCACCATAGATGCTGTTGGCTACAAAACTGATCGCCTTTTTTGGTACAATCTCCTTCATAAACACCACACCGCGCTTCCAGCCCTCCACATCTTTATACCTTACATAAAACCTGAGGTTCACTTCTTCGAATTGCCTGTGAAAGGGGATGGAAAAACCTTTCAGTTTTGTGTCCATAAAAAGAAAGCCTACCAGGCTTACCATATGAAGCCCATTGAAAGAATCAAGTTCCGTGTAGCAGGGCAGGTAGGGTTTGAGTATTGCCGGATCTATTTCAAAATTCGCCATCAGGAGGTTTCTCCAGGCAGCAGTGAGAAAGGGTTTCGCCATTCTCAAAATTAAAGTTTAAACCTGCGGGCACGGGATAAAAAGCGGATGAAAGGCCTCGGGCATTTAGACCTATCTTTGCGGCGCAAATCATGCTATATGAATAAACAAGTTTATATCGTTTCTGCCGTTCGTACCCCCATGGGGTCCTTCGGTGGCGCCCTCAAAGATGTACCTGCCCCCCGCCTCGGCGCCGCTGCCATCAAGGCGGCAGTTGAAAAAGCCGGCATTCGTCCAGATATGGTTGATGAAGTATTAATGGGTTGTGTGATCCAGGCCAACCTGGGCCAGGCACCTGCCAGGCAGGCCGCCAAATATGCCGGTCTTCCTGATAAAGTTATCTGCACTACAGTAAATAAGGTCTGCGCAAGTGGTATGAAAGCCATTGCCCAGGGTGCGCAATCAATCCTGCTCGGCGACGCGGATATTGTGGTAGCCGGGGGAATGGAAAACATGAGCAGTGTACCCTTCTACGTAGAGAACCTGCGTTGGGGAAATAAATACGGATCCACTTCCATGCAGGATGGACTGCAGAAAGATGGCCTTACTGATTGTTACAGCAATTTCGCGATGGGTTGTGCTGCGGACATCATTGCAGGAGAAAGCAAGATCAGCAGGGAAGACCAGGATGCATTCGCCATAGAAAGTTATAAAAGAAGCCAGAAAGCCTGGGAAGATGGTAAGTTCAAAGATGAAGTGGTACCGGTAATAATCCCTTCCAAAAAAGGTGATATAACCGTTGACAGGGATGAAGAACCATGGAATGTAAAATTTGATAAGATCCCTGGTCTCAAGGCTGCCTTCACCAAGGATGGAACGGTAACCGCGGCTAATGCCTCTACCATGAATGACGGTGCTGCCGCGCTGGTTCTTATGAGCAAGGAAAAAGCAGATGAACTCGGCATCAGGCCAATTGCCATTTTGCGCTCGTATGCCGACGCTGAGCAGGAGCCTACTTATTTCACTACCACGCCAAGCATCGCATTGCCAAAAGCAGTTTCCAAAGCAGGACTTACGATGAAGGATATAGATTATGTGGAACTGAATGAAGCCTTCAGTGTGGTGGGTATTGTCAATACCCGAAAAATGGAACTTGACCCTTCGAAGGTAAATGTAAATGGAGGTGCGGTTTCCCTTGGTCATCCTCTTGGCTGCAGTGGTGCACGCATCATTGTAACGCTGATCAATGTACTGAAACAAAACAAAGGGAAGATTGGTGCAGCAGGTATTTGCAATGGCGGTGGTGGCGCCAGCGCCATGGTAATTGAACTGGCCGGATAAGATTATTTTTTATAACGAATCCGCAAAATGACCATGGTGATATTGACCAACAGTGAAAAACAATTGGTGATAATGATGGGCATATCTTCTCTTTTGAAACCATAAATGATCCAGAGGATGAGTCCTGCCTGAAGCACAAGCAACATCAGTAAGGACACATCCTCTGCTTTTTTTTCCCTGAGCGTTTTAATCACCTGTGGCAAAAGGGAAGTGGCAGTGAATATGCCCGCCGCGATACCTATGATCTGTGTTGAATCCATGTGCAGGACTTTGCAAATCTTCAGCCACTAAACTTTAATCGCGACTGATGAAATATTTGATTGTACTTCTGATAGGTGCCGGCTGCATTTCATGCAACAGGAAATGGACTGATGAAGACCGTAAACAATTTATAGGTGGGTGCATGTCTACCGCTGTAGCAGACACCATGATTGGTTCCAGGTTGGCTAAGGATTACTGTGACTGCCTGGTACTGGAGATAGAGAGAAAATATCCCGATGCCAATGATGTACAATACATCCGGTTCGACAGTTCGGCAAGGCAAATAGGCAGACAATGCCTTGCAGCTATCAGGGCCGCCACTTCTGATTCTTTACAGTAACATAAACTTACCGCTGGAAACCACCATTTTTTTCCGGTTGAGCAACTGGTAGATATAAGCCCCGGAAGAAAGATTTTCCGATGCCAGGTAAACCACACTGCTATTGACAACTTTCTGCAACAATGGAGTGCCGCCCGATGAGTACACCCATAAATGGAGTTCTTCACCATCGTAATTGAGAATGTTCAGCTCTTTACCTTTTGAAACCAGTGTAGGCTGTAATTTTCTTGGCTGGTTTTTATAGACCGCCATCAGTTCAACCGATCTTTTTTCCTGGATCTGGCTTTGGTAACCCACAACCCTGTAAAAGTTTTTCCCCTCTAGCGGCTCCTCATCCCGGTAGGAAAATTCGTTGGGAGTATTGCCAAAGGTCTGCGGGTGAAACTGCTTTACAATGTTCCAGGTTAATCCATCTGCGGAACGGTATAATTCAAAATACCCGGTATAATCATCAGGACCCTTATTCCATTGCAGCTCTATATAATCGGGCATTACATCAGCCCGCATATGAAGGGAAGCTTTACTGGATAAAACCGTGGTAAGAGAAGTATCCTTTTCATTCAACTGCGACCAGGCGGGTCCGCAGGTAATCATCATCATTGCAGCGAGGTACACAAATCTTTTCATCACCAATCATTTGACTTATTAAAAAGAAAAAACATGCCAATCTGGTCCCCACTTTCAAAAGCCTTATCGTTCAACTAGTTTTGCTTGATTGACCTCCTTGCGATATTTTTGCACCGCTTAAAAACATTACATGAGACAAATACCATTTCGTGAAGCCCTGCGTGAAGCTATGAATGAGGAAATGCGCCGTGACGACCGCGTGTTTTTAATGGGAGAGGAAGTGGCTGAATACAATGGCGCCTACAAGGTGAGCCAGGGCATGCTGGCCGAGTTCGGCCCACGCCGGGTAATTGACACCCCCATCACAGAGCTTGGATTCGCGGCAGTGGGAGTGGGAGCTGCACAGAATGGTTTGCGTCCCATTGTGGAATTCATGACCTGGAACTTTGCCGTACTGGCCCTGGACCAGATCCTAAATACTGCTTCAAAAATGCTGGCGATGAGCGGAGGGCAGATTTCCTGCCCGATTGTATTCAGGGGACCTAACGGTTCTGCCGGTCAGCTTGGTGCCCAGCACTCCACCGCATTTGAATCTTTATATGCCAACATTCCAGGCCTTAAAGTCGTTTCTGTGAGTAATGGTTATGATGCCAAGGGTTTGCTGAAGCAGGCCATCCGCTATGAAGAAGATCCCGTGGTATTCATGGAAAGTGAAGTGATGTATGGAGATAAAAGTGAAGTACCGGAAGAAGAATATTATATCCCGCTTGGAAAAGCTGATATCAAAAAGCAGGGTAGTGATGTAACCATTGTTTCTTTCAATAAAATGATGAAAGTGGCATTGGGTGCCGCGGCTGAACTGGAGAAGGAAGGAATCAGCGCGGAGGTGATTGACCTGCGTACGATCAGGCCTCTCGACTGGATGACCATCCTGGAAAGCGTGAAAAAAACCAACAGGCTCGTGATTGTGGAGGAACAATGGCCATTTGCATCTGTATCGTCTGAGATCACTTACCGCATCCAGAAAGAAGGTTTTGATTACCTGGACGCACCCATCCGCCGGATCACGGCTGCTGATGCACCGCTGCACTATGCACCCAACCTGGTAGCCGGCGCATTACCAGATGTTCCAAGAACAGTGAAACTGGTGAAGGAAGTGATGTACTTAAAAAAATAAGATATTGGCTTTTAGCTGCTAGCTATTAGCTCTTGCTAATGGCTTTTTTTATGAACAGTTGCGGATAAGTTTCCCCGTATTGTAGACATTCTATCAATTATCAGGTTAACCTCTACAACTCATTCATTTTCAAATCTGCCAGTCCAAAAAAAAATTCAAAATAAGTTTTGATTATTCAACTTAAGACCCCATCTTTGTCTCGGTTTTTCATAGGATATTGGATTTTACACGAGGCTGGATTTCTATCCGGCCTTTTTCTTTTTTAAGGACCTCACCTCTTCATCCCTTTCAATCTTATTCTTTCGTTTCTTTGCGGACCTAACAGCAAGATATTATGGCCACCATTCTGATCATAGATGATGAAAAGGCAATTCGCAAAACTCTCTCCGAAATTCTTTCTTTTGAAGGTTACAAGATTGATGAAGCTACTGATGGCGAAGAAGGTCTCAGGAAATACCGCGAGAAAACCTATGATGTTGTATTGTCGGATATCAAGATGCCCAAGATAGATGGTATTGAGTTCCTGCAAAAAGCTGTTGAGATCAATCCGGATGTTCCCATCATCATGATCTCCGGTCATGGAAATATCGAAACTGCCGTGGAAGCTGTGAAAAAAGGAGCTTATGATTTTATCCAGAAGCCACCGGATCTCAACCGCCTCCTCATCACCATTCGCAATGCCATGGAGCGAAACAGCCTGGTAAGTGAAACAAAAAGCCTGAAGCGAAAGGCTTTCAAGGCACAGGAGATGATCGGTAATTCGCAGCCCCTGCTAAAGATCAAGGAAACCATAGAAAAAGTGGCACCTACGGAAGCTCGTGTACTCATTACCGGGGAAAATGGCGTGGGAAAGGAACTGGTGGCCCGATGGCTGCATGAAAAAAGCCACAGGGCTGATGGTCCGCTGGTGGAAGTGAATTGCGCTGCGATCCCGGGTGAACTGATCGAAAGTGAATTATTCGGACATGAAAAAGGATCCTTCACATCAGCCATTAAACAAAGGATCGGAAAATTTGAAACTGCCAATGGCGGCACGCTCTTTCTCGACGAGATTGGCGATATGAGCCTCAGTGCGCAGGCCAAGGTTTTAAGAGCATTGCAGGAAGGCAAGATCACCAGGGTGGGAGCCGATAAGGATATTAATGTGGATGTGAGGGTAGTGGCAGCCACCAACAAAGACCTCATGAAAGAGGTGGAAGCAAAAAATTTCAGGCTTGACCTATACCACCGCCTCAGTGTGATACTGATACATGTACCTTCTCTTAACGAACGCAAATCAGACATCCCGCTTCTTGTTGAAAAATTCCTGGAAGACATTTGCACGGATTATGGTATTGCCACAAAAATCATCTCTGATGATGCCATCAAACTGCTGCAGGATTATAACTGGACGGGCAACATCCGGGAATTAAGAAATGTGGTGGAAAGGCTGGTGATTCTTTCTGGTAAAACCATCACCAGGGAAGATGTAAAAAATTACGTGCAGATCAGTTAAGCCCCTTTTTGTCCCGGGCAAATAGGGATTGGTATACTTTAGGAAAAACTTTCCATTCAATACCCGTGATTAGCGGTGTAAAACAATAAATTTGTCTGCTTTAAATACTATAGAATGCCGCTTTCACATATCCTGATCGTTTACCTGGTTTCCGTACTCATTGTTTTCCTTCCTTCGTTCGGACTGGCAAAGATGTTTCAGAAAGCCGGCGTTGCTCCATGGAAAGCCTATGTGCCTTTTTACAATACCTGGATCATGCAGGAACTGGCACAAAGGCCTAAACACTGGGTATTCTGGCAACTGATTCCTGTTGTAGGATGGTTCATCAGCCCAGGCATCTTCATAGAGTTTGTAAAGTTATTCGGCCGTTTCAGCCTGGGTTCACATACCCTGGCTGCTTTGTTCGCGCCATTTTATTTTCCTTACCTCGGTTATTCTGATAAAGTCCGTTATATTGGACCTGAAGGAGCGAAGCTGTATAAAAAACCCGCCTGGAGGGAATGGGTGGACGCGGCCATCTTTGCTATCATCGCTGCAACCCTCATCCGCACTTTTATTTTCGAGGCCTATACCATTCCATCCGGCTCCATGGAAAAAACTTTGCTGGTGAATGATTTTCTTTTTGTAAGCAAATTCAGTTATGGTCCCCGTATCCCCAATACACCTCTATCCATTCCATTCATTCATAATTATATTCCCGGAACCAAAATGAAATCTTACAGCGAAGTTGTACAACTGCCTTATATCAGGTGGTTTGCTTCTCCTGTAAAAAGAGGTGATGTGGTGGTATTCAATTTCCCGGCAGGTGATACGGTAATCAATCATCCCGATTTTCAATCGCAGACCCCTTATTATGATGTAAAGCGGATTGCAGGTAAACCGAACGATCCCCGTTCGCTGATCTACCGCCAGGTACTGGCAAACCGAAGCGAATTTCCCCTTGCCATCCATCCTGCTGATAAGTCTGATAATTATATCAAACGCTGTGTAGGGGTGGCAGGTGACTGGGTGGAAGTAAGAAATAACGTGGTTCTTATCAATGATAAGCAGCAACCAACGCCTCCTAAGGCAGTGATCAAATATATTGTAACAACAGCGGGGCAGACCCTGGATCCGGAAGTGCTCAAGTCGGAATACGATGTGGATTTCGACCAGATCTCACAGAATGGTTCCGGTGCCTACCTGATGCCACTTACAGAAGATGCCAGGGCAAAGATGCTGCAGACCGGGCTGGCCAAACAAATTGTTCCCAATACACAGGAAAATGATTTCCCTGTGTTCCCTTATGATTCCATTCATTCATGGTCAAGGGATAATTTTGGCCCGATCTGGATTCCTAAAAAAGGAGAGAAACTGGACCTCACACCGGAGAACTACAGCCTGTATGAAAGAGCCATCCGCGTATATGAAGGCAATGAATTTGAAATGCGCAACGGCCAGTTCATTCTCAATGGCCAGGCAATCAATTCTTATACTTTCAAAATGGATTATTACTGGATGATGGGAGATAACCGCCAGGGTTCTCAGGATTCGAGATACTGGGGATTTGTACCCGAGGACAGGATCGTAGGCAAAGCCTGGCTGATTTGGTTCAGTTGGGAAGATGGACCACGATGGAACCGGTTGTTCAGAACAGTAAAATAACTAACTTTAAAATGTCTCGTCCATGGCGGGACATTTTTGTCTCTAATAATGAAATATGAAAGAAAGCAAGTTTGAATTCAACTATAAGGTTTTTGAAAGCATCGATGAATTACCGGAAGACCAGAAGCACCTGCTGGAAAAAGCCCGTGAAATTACAGCCAGCGCATATGCTCCTTATTCCAATTTCCAGGTAGGGGCTGTAGCCAGGATGGCCAATGGAGAAGTAGTGGTAGGCAGCAACCAGGAAAATGCATCTTTCCCTGCAGGCCTTTGCGCGGAAAGGGTACTACTTTCATCCGTTTCTTCCCTGTATCCGAGAATACCGGTTGAAACGGTAGCCATCAGTTATAAAAGCGAACATGTAAAGAGTGATCACCCGATCTCTCCCTGCGGCATTTGCAGGCAATCGCTCCAAGAGTATGAAAGCAGGGTGAATCATCCTATCCAACTCATCCTGGGAGGCATTACAGGTCCTGTTTATGTGATTGACAGCGCCAGCAGGTTGTTGCCTTTGGCTTTTACCAGCGAGGAGTTGAGATAAGGCCAGCCATTAGCTAATGGCCATTGGCTATGGGCTCGAAATTTATCTCCTGCAAGCCATGTGTATGTTTCGCCTCCAGGTCCAGGAGCCATCTCTTTCTTTGCAATCCCCCGGCATAACCAACGAGAGACTGGTTGCTGCCGATCACGCGGTGACAGGGAACCACAATGGCAATATTATTTTTTCCATTTGCTGTGGCAACAGCCCGTATCGCTTTAGAATCTCCGTATAATTTTGATAAAGCCTGGTAGGAAGTGGTTTTACCATATGGAATGGCCAGCAGGAGTTCCCAAACCTTTTTCTGGAAAGTGGTTCCATCCTGGTCCAAAGGAAGATCAAATGTTTTCCGTTTTCCGGAGAAATACTCATCCAACTGCCGGATGCATGCACCAATCAATGAATGTTCCTGCTGCTGGTGTCTTTCGCCTTCTTCCAGGAAATGGATCATGGTTATGTGGTCATCATTACAACGGATGAGAACATCGCCAAGAGGTGTGGCATGTATTTGAGAATAAGAATGCATCAGCCAATCTTTAAGCCATTGGAAACTTTCATTCCCGGCTCCAATAAAACTACATCATTATTTTCATCGTAGATGCCCAGTACCAGGCATTCGCTCAGGAAGCCTGCGATATTCTTTGGCGGGAAATTTACAACGGCAATCACCTGCCGGCCAACAAGAGATGCAGGCTCATAAAACTTCGTGATCTGTGCCGAGGATTGCCTGATGCCGGCGCCACCAAAATCTATTTTTAACTGGTAAGCAGGTTTTTTTGCTTTAGGAAATTCCCTTGCTTCGATAACCGTTCCAACGCGGATATCAATTTTTTCAAAATCTTCCCATGAAATCATAATGGAATACTTATTCAAAAATGGCAGCCAGCTCCATTAATTCTGCCCGTTTATACTGGTCCTTTTCGTTATCGAAACATTTGGATGTTTCTTCAAGAAGATGCTGGATCACCCTGATGTTGGTGAGTGGTTTGAAATAGGAAGGCACAGGAGGTACTGAAATCCTTTCAAAATAACTTTCCACATCCTTATGGCTGAAGACCATTCCACTTGAAGGATCGATAAAAAATTCAATCTTATCCTGGAAATCGGCGCCTTCATCACTGTATCCCGGTTTGAAATAGGCCAGCACAAATTGCTTAGGAATGCTGATGGCTTTCACTGGAATATCCAGCAGGTCGCAAAGTATGAGGTAAAGAATACCATTGCTTAACTGGTTTCCTCTTTTTGATTCAAGAACCTTATGCACCAAAAATTCATTTACATCTGTATAAGCAATCTCAGTTCCCTTGAGGTTATAATAACTGTATAAAATACCAGTAACGATCCGGATCTGTTCGAGGGGTGTAAGATAGTTGTTCAGCTCAAGCCAGATATTGCGCCGAATCTTCTCCACTTCCAGCAGGGTGGCGCTGGTGGAAAGATCGGGGTACTGGAACTTGGAAACCAGAAGAGCACCTACCAGCAGGTCGTGATGACCTGCAAGGTTCCATTGCCTGAAATCTTCAGTAAGATCGGTGTAATGTAACCGGTGTATGATCAGCTCGATCCTTTCCTGGATCTGTTCATTTGGAGTATTCTCCCAAAGATGTTCAAGATTGGGGATAATGGTTTTTCCAAAATCAATGATCTTGTTGGTAACAGCGCCAAATACTTCTTCATCCGGATCATCGATCAGCCTGAATAACGCGGATATTTCTTTGTTTTCTTCCATAATAACCCTTCTCACTTTTTACCGGCAGTTGGCTGGAACTGGTCATTGAATTCAGCTTCCAGGGAAATATTCCTTGAAAGATACAAATCGAATTCTTTTTTTTCAGTTTCGGAACTAAAAACTCTTTTGGGAATGGTGATCACCAGCATGGCGTTGATGTGTAAATAATAACAATCACCGGTTTCCTGCTTCCTGATGATGGCCTTCCACTCGTACCTGTTTTCTGATGTGTCATCTTTCAATAC
>JAEYUA010000142.1 GCA_023433755.1 Bacteroidota bacterium
ATATTCTTGCCAGGTATGCACAACTAAGCGCCCGGCGCAAACCGGAATTGCTGGATGCGAAAACATATAGTCTCACGGCTTATTCAGAATGGGAGCGTGTGGTAAATGAATGGATGCAACTTGAAAAAGACGCATTAGCTATTAATGAAACACTGCCGGAAGAATCACGTGATGCTTATTACCAGTTAGTGCTACATCCAATCACCGCGATGACCACCCTGCACCAGATGTACCATGCAGTAGCGCTTAACCACCAGTATGCCTCCAGGCAGGATGCACTCGCAAACACCTATGCCGAAAGGGCCAGGCATCATTACCTTAATGATTCACTCATCACAAAGACATACCATGAATTGAAAGGAGGGAAATGGAATCATATGATGAGCCAGACCCATATTGGATATACTTACTGGCAGCAGCCGCCCGTAAATAAAATGCCTGCCTTGCAATATGTAACATCACAGGAAGTAAAAACCAATCCGAAATTAATTTTCAGTGATGTTGAAAGTACTCCCATACCAGATGGTGCCAGGGGAATGGTGTTTTTTGAAGAAGAAAGTATCATTTCTATGGAAGCCTCCAATTATTCCTATTTACAAAATGCAAACGGTATCAATTGGCAAATGATACCAGGTATCGGGCGGACAGGAAATGGCATGACTACCACACCTGTTGCCAGCAGGGTCGAACTATCTGACAAGAGTCCTTTCCTGGCTTATGAATTTTATGCAAACAGCACCGGAACTGCAACTGTCAATCTCTATTTCTCTCCCACCCTGAATATTTATAATGATGAAGGATTGCAGTTCGCTGTTTCCATAGATGATGAAAAACCAGTCATCATTTCACTGAACAAGAATGACAGCCAGCAAGGCATATGGAACCGCTGGGTCGCTGAGAATATTATTATCAAATCATCCACGCACCAATTGAACCAACCCGGGAAGCATGTGCTGAAATACTGGATGATCTCGCCCGCTGTGATCTTTCAGAAAGCGGTCATGGATCTTGGCGGACTGCAAGCCTCTTACCTGGGTCCTGTTGAAACCATAAAAATCAATCCTGCCCAATGAGATCAATCATTACCATAGGATTAATATTTTGTGCATTCTTTTTATCCTGCACTCAAACATCAGCGCAGGTGAGGTTGCCGTCGATCGTCCGGGACAGCATGGTACTTCAGCGCAATGAAGCCATAAAAATTTATGGCTGGGCTACGCCGGGTGAGAAAATTTCACTGCAATTCAATGGGAAAAAATATTCAACAAAAACCACTGCAAACGGTAATTGGGAAATCGCCTTATCCCCCATGAAAGCAGGTGGTCCCTATACCATGGAGATCAGGGGCAGGAACCAAATTATTCTCAAAGACATCCTTATTGGGGACATTTTTTTATGTGCAGGCCAGTCCAACATGGTACACCAGCTCCGCCTGCACCGTTTCCGTTATGCAAAAGAGATCAGGGAGGCTAATAATCCCTTGATCCGGCATTTTACTGTGCCTAATCATCCCCTGCTCAGCGGTCCGGCAAATGATCTTCCTCCAGGCAAATGGATTGCTGCCAATCCAAAAGATGTAATGGAATTTTCAGCTGTTGCCTATTTTTTCGCGCTCGAGCTTTATGAAAAATACAAGGTGCCCATAGGACTGATCAATGCCAGCATTGGCGGTACACCTATAGAAGCCTGGATGAGTGAAGAGGCTTTGAAAAATTTTCCATCGACCTATTCTGTACTTGAAAAAAATAAGGACAGTGCTTATGTGAACCAGCTTGCCAGGAATGCTGCAGCAAAAAATACATTGCTGCCTGCTGTGCAGGACGAGGGATTGAATGCCGAGGTGAAATGGTACGAGGAAAAATACAATGCAAACGGGTGGGAAGAGATGATGGTGCCAGGTTATTGGGAAGACCAGGGATTTAAAAACCTGGATGGAATTGTATGGTTTAAAAAAACGGTAACCCTAACAAAAGAATTTAATTCCCTTCCTACCCTTCTTTCGCTGGGCCGTATCGTTGATGCCGATGAAGTGTTTGTCAATGGGAAACCGGTGGGCAGAACCACTTACCAGTATCCCCAAAGAAGGTATGAGCTGCCTGCCGGTTATTGGCATGAAGGCATCAATACCATTACTGTCCGCATCACCAATTATAATGGCAAGGGTGGATGGGTACCTGGAAAACCTTACTATCTCGCCAACGAAAAAGATACCATAGAATTAAGCGGCAGATGGCAGTATAAGATCGGTGATGTTTTTGAAATCAATATGCAATGGCAGGGTGGACTCAATATGGCCAACCAGCCCGCAGCCTTGTTTAATGGAATGATCGCTCCACTCACTAAATTCCCGGTAAGGGCAGCACTCTGGTACCAGGGAGAAAGCAATACGCACAATGCGGATCAATATGGAAATTTATTGAGGGCACTGATCAGCGACTGGAGAAAACAGTGGAACCAACAGCTACCGTTCCTATTTGTTCAGCTTCCCAATTTCAATGAAAAAGAATTCGGCGCAACAGAAAGCAGTTGGGCAAGACTTCGTGATGAACAAAGAAAAACGCTGGCAGTGCCGGGTACGGCCATGGCTGTTGCGATAGACCTGGGTGAATGGAATGATATTCATCCCGGTAACAAAAAAGATGTAGGGGTACGTTTGGGGGTAGCAGCCAAATCCCTGGTTTATGGTGAAAAAAATATGGTTTCATCAGGACCCATTTTTAGAGAAGCAAAACTCCAGGGTAATAAAATTGAGACCAGTTTTTCTTCAACCGGAAGTGGACTGGTCACCAGCGACGGACTCGTTCCGGGATCAGTGTTTATTGCAGGAGCCGATCATAAATTTTTACCAGCGCATACGAGTATTGAGGATGATAAACTGTTTGCCTGGCATCCGGTAATTGCAAACCCGGTTTACATTCGCTATGCCTGGGCTGATAATCCTGCCCATGCGAATTTGTATAACAAAGAAGGATTGCCGGCTTCGCCATTTGAAGCAGAAATCAATAGTCCGAATATTTTCAACAATGAACTACCATGGAATGGCAGGAAAGCCGCGGTGGTCCTTACTTACGATGATGCTTTGAACGTGCATCTTTCCAATGCCATCCCCGCACTCGATGCAGCAGGTTTGAAGGGAACATTTTATCTCTCCGATTATTTCGGGGGATTGCAGGCGCAATTAAAGGGCTGGCGTGCAGCAGCCCTCCGCGGTCATGAACTGGCGAACCACACCATGTTCCACCCCTGCGACGGATCCTTACAGGGCCGTGACTGGGTAAGTCCTGATTATGATCTAAGCAAATATTCCATGCGCAGGATCAACGATGAGATCAGCGCGATGAACATCCTGATGTTTGCCCTTGATGGTAAAACTAAAAGAACATTCGCATTCCCCTGCGCCGATACCAGGATCAATGGCGTTCCTTATCTCGATGCAAAGCATGGTTTTGTAGCTGCAAGAAATGTGCGCCATGAAATGGTCCCGATAACATTAGTCAACCTGAATGATCTGCCCTCCTATGGAATCAATGGGGAGAGTGGTGAAAAACTGATCGCCCTGGTGAGAGAAGCCATTGAAAAAAAATCGCTTCTCATCTTTCTATTTCATGGTGTGGGTGGTGAGCACAATCTCAATGTTTCCATTGAAACTCACCAGGCATTATTGGATTTTTTAAAAGCACACCAGGATGAGATCTGGGTGGCACCATTGATAGAAGTGGCGGAATATGTGAAAGACTACCAGGAAAAGAATAAATAGCGTTATAGAAATTAAACCATTAACCAAAATATAAATGTTATGACCAGATTATTGATGGCAATCCCTATACTGATGCTGCTCTCTTGTGGTGGCAGTCAGCAGGTGCAGACAGAATCTCACCAGGCTTTTGATTCCACTTTGGGGTTGAAAGAGTACTATGCTTCCTATTGGGATATGGGAGTAGCGGTATCGCCGCGATCATTGCGTACGGATGAAGTACAATTAGTAAAAAAACATTTCAACAGTCTCACAGCCGAAAACGCGATGAAGATGGGTCCCATTCATCCTAAGGAAAATGAGTACAACTGGAAGTATGCGGACAGCATCGCGGATTTTGCGGTGAAGAACGGGATGAAGATGCGCGGTCACACTTTGGTATGGCATAACCAGGCTCCTGACTGGATGTTCAAGGACGAAAAAGACAACAAGGTTTCCAAAGAGGTCTTGCTGCTAAGATTGAAAGATCATATCACAGCGGTCGTTACCCGGTATAAAGGAAAAATTTACGCCTGGGATGTGGTGAATGAAGCCATCTCGGATAAAAAGGATGAATACCTGAGACCTTCACCCTGGTCGGAGATCATCGGTGAAGAATTTATTGCCAAAGCTTTCCAGTGGGCTCATGAAGCCGATCCGGCAGCCCAGCTATTTTATAATGATTACAATGAGATCAGTCCTGCAAAAAGGCAAAAGATCATCCGCCTTGTACAATCATTGCGCAATGCCGGTGTTCCCATCCATGGAATAGGACTGCAGGCCCATTGGGCAGTGAATGAACCCTCGTATGGGCAACTCGACAGCACATTAAAAGAATTCGCCGCGGTTGGATTGCCTTTGCATATTACAGAGCTGGATATATCTGTTTATGCCAAGGAACATGATGCCAGGGAAAGAAAACCTGAAGATGCGCAGGCAGCATTCACTCCTGAAAGAGAAAAGCAACAGGCCAATGTGTACCGTTATAGTTTCGAACTTTTCAGGAAATACAAAGACCATATCAAAAGCGTGACCTTCTGGAATGTTTCGGAACGCTATAGCTGGCTGGATAATTTTCCTGTCCGTGGACGGAAAGATTACCCGCTGCTGTTCGACAAAGACCTGAAAGAAAAAAAGGTTTTCTGGGAGGTGGTGCGGTGGTGAGGCGTGAGGCGTGAATCGTGAGACGTGAATCGTGAGGCGTGAGACGACGTAGGGACATGCCAGCAGAATGAAATCCAGGATTTGAAACACATTGTCCGGCATGTCCGGGAATAATGGGGTGAATCGTGAATCGTGAATCGTAAATCGTAAATCGTGAGGCGTGAGACGACGTAGGGACATGCCAGCAGAATGAAATCCAGGATTTGAAACACATTGCCCGGCATGTCCGGGGAATAATGGGGTGAATCGTGAGACGTGAATCGTAAATCGTGAGGCTGACGTAGGGAC
>JAEYUA010000215.1 GCA_023433755.1 Bacteroidota bacterium
TTCGCAGGCATATCATTCAGAATTAATCCACGTTTGGCTGTGGGACTGAGCACTTTTAAGTGGATTGACAAGGACCCAATCTGGACAACGATCATTGGTGGTTTCAATGAACATGTTGACAAACGCACGCAAACCATGTATGGCGCCAATGTTGCCTACCAGGTTATACCGGGATTACAATTGGGAGTGGCAGCCAATTATCTCATTGACCAATCTGTTCCCGGTCATACCACCTCCTCATCGCTGCTTTTTTCAGCCGGGGCTATCTATGACCGGAATGTCAATTTCATCAAATCTGATAAGATCAGGAACCAGAAGGTGAGACTGGCCGCCAGTTTCATCAACCTGGCTATGAAAAATAAAATCACGGTTAAATACCAGGACTACAGGCATTACAGGGATATTCCCATTCATGCCTATTTGGGAGCAGCATATAAATTATCGGTTCCTCTTAATGTTCCTTTTACCAGTAAACTTGGATATTTCGATGAAACACCGAAGCAGGTTGATCTTAGTTTGAATTTCCAGGTGAGAGATGTATTGGCCGGAAAGGATCCGGACACAGATGACCATCGGAATAATTCCCATATTGGTATAGGAACAGAAGCCTGGTTTTTTGACAGGATTGCACTGAGAATTGGTTATTATTCAGAGAAAAGACCTAGTGGCACTTCGGCGACCGGTGGGGCATGGGTCACTCAGAATAAAGCAGGTTTCACCTGGGGTTATGGTACACGCATACCGGTAAAGAAATTGACCAGAAACGCAATACCCGTTGACGCCGAATTGAATTTCGTCACTTCTAAACTTATGGGTGAATTGGGTGAAAACACTACGCATCCTTCGGTATTCACCGACAAAAAATCTTCTTTCAGTGTTGGTCTTAATTTGAAGTGGGCGGATTGATGTTCGAGTGATGAATGCCTAATCAATGCGGGAATTGTTTAGGGTGGCAAGATTTGCCATATTCATTTTCTTTAAACATGAATCACAAAGACAATCATCATATTCTGTTTTCAGAGCGTTTAATATTTCTTCTGAAAGCTGCACTTCCATGCACCAGCATTTTCCTTCATTGGCACCACAGGAAAATTCAGCTCCGCATTTTGAACATTTCTTGAGCATGATGGAAGATATCGATTCCTTGTAAAATGAGTTTCATTTTGCATTTGATGTATTCCTTGAATTATGAGGCTGCATTCAAGGTTTTCCTGAAGGTTATTGGTTTTCATTTTGCAGGCATGCGATTATGAATTGATGGTGGAGCCATTGACATGCCGCCCCTACGGGGCTCGGAGGTTCTAGGCACAGATATATTTGCTATTGACATATCGCCCCGCTGGGGCTGGAGGGCTGTGGTTATGGAATGTTTTGAGTTACCAACGGGTAGTACGATGTAGTGATAGTTACAACCAACAAGGTTCAAGGTTCAAGACCCTATGCAAACATTCATTTTGGGTATTTTAGTTATGATATTATAACAGTGATTAAGATTTGAAACGACCTTCTCGCAGCTCGAAGCTAGTAGCTAGCAGCTAATCAGTTTGTGTTAATGTCTCTTCATCGCAAAAAACATCTCATTTCAATATGGTCAGCCAATGGCTAAAGGCCAACAGCCAAAAGCTAAATTTTCATCTCCGGCACCTCTCCTTCCACAATCAACTTACCCGCCGTTTTCGCTTTTATTTCCTCCACACTTACACCTGGCGCTCTTTCCAATAATTTAAAACCATGATCTGTTACCTCCAATGCAGCAAGCTCCGTAACAATTCTTTTTACACAACCCACACCGGTTAATGGTAAAGTGCATTTTGGTAATAATTTTGATTCACCTTTTGGATTGGTATGCATCATGGCTACAATGATATTTCTTGCACTGGCTACCAGGTCCATCGCTCCTCCCATTCCCTTCACCATCTTGCCTGGTATCTTCCAATTGGCGATATCACCCGTTTCACTTACTTCCATGGCCCCCAGCACCGTCAGGTCAATCTTGCCTGCCCTGATCATTCCAAAACTTTCCGCGCTGTCGAAAAAAGCGCCGCCAGGTAAAGTGGTTACCGTTTCCTTTCCTGCATTGATCAGGTCTGCATCCATCTCCGCTTCTGTAGGATACGGTCCCATACCCAGCATGCCGTTCTCACTTTGCAGCATAATGAACATGCCCTCAGGTATATAATTCGCTACAAGGGTTGGGATGCCAATGCCCAGGTTGACATACATACCATCTTTCAGTTCCTGCGCGATGCGTTTTGCGATTCCGAATTTATCCAAAGCCATTTGTTGAGGTAATAATTGGTGAAGAGATCAAAAAAATAATGAAGTGAAAGACATCATGTCAACCTTATTTGTTTTCCAGGCGGACAGTCTTTCTTTCAATGCGTTTTTCATATTGCTTTCCCTGGAAGATGCGGTGTACATACACACTGGCCACATGCACCTGGTCTGGGTCAAGCTGGCCGGGTTCTACCAGCTCTTCTACTTCTGCTATGGTGATGGTTCCTGCCCTGGCCATGGAAGTGGAAAAATTGCGGGTGGTTTTCCTGAATACAAGATTGCCATAACGGTCACCCTTCCACGCTTTTACGATAGCAAAATCTGCATGGAGCGCATGCTCCATTAAATATTTCTTTCCATCAAATTCCCTGACTTCCTTTCCTTCTCCGATTTCTGTTCCATAGCCGGCCGGTGTAAAAAAAGCGGGAATGCCCATGCCGGCCATCTGGATGCGGGTGGCCAGTGTACCTTGTGGTATCAGGTCCACTTCCAGTTCACCGCTGAGCAACTGTCTTTCAAATTCCGCATTCTCTCCTACATAGGAGCTCATCATTTTTTTGATCTGCTTTTTTTGCAGCAGCAGTCCAAGTCCAAAATCATCCACACCAGCGTTGTTGGAGATGCAGGTAAGGTTCTTCACCCCTTTTTCAACCAGCACATTAATGCTGTTCTCCGGGATGCCGCAGAGTCCGAAACCTCCAAGCATAAGTGTAGCGCCATCATTGATATCGTGAAGTGCCGCTTCCGCGTTGTCATATACTTTATTCATACAGCTTCATTAGGCTGTAAAAATAAAGGATACTAGTTAGCTTTTTGAAGTATCAGCCCTTTCCTCCGCCTGTTGCTATCTGGCTGAATGATTTTTCCAGGAGTGGTATCAATTGCCGGAGGTGGAGGAGTATCAACTTTTTCCGGAAGCTCAATATCGTTTACGATTCTTTCTCCTCTTCGGTGAATGGAATCCAGGATAGGTTTGAGCTTTTCAGGATGCGTTTCGTAATAATGTTTACTCTCCAGGAAAGTTTCACGGCTCACCTGGTGAATACTGAAAATGGCTGCATACAGGCTATCCTGGTGTTTGGTTCTTATATACGATGTATCAAGAAGGGCATAATAATTCACCATCTCATCGGCCCTCATCAAATCCCAGTAAAGCGCCTGCATCCTGTCGGCAGGCAAAACACCTTCCGGAACGGAAGGTTTGCAGGAGACTGTACAAAGGATCAATAATAAATACGCCAGGTGCTTCATCTTAATTCTTTATAGGCCCCGGCATTGGTGAGGTCAAGTTTCATCAGGTAATCACGGGCACGCACCCTTGTTTCACCATCAGCCTTGCTGAAAATCTCCACCAGTTCCGTGCTTTTGCCCTGGAAGAAGAACTGGATGATCATGGAATTGGGATTTTCAATATTCAAAGTATTGAGATAATTCAGTGCATTAAGAATACCGGCCCTGCCTTCCGCTTCATTTTCATAAAACTGGTCGAGACCGTGACGGTAATAGGAATAAATGGCATCGTGCATGAGTGTAAAGCGACTGTCAACCAGGCCCTGGATCAGCTTGAAACGGTTGCGCAGTCCATCAAATGCTTTCCAGCCATTGATATCACCTGCTTCAGGTGCGTTGTTCACAATATTCTGTGCTTTTTGAAAATACAGATCACCTCC
>JAEYUA010000238.1 GCA_023433755.1 Bacteroidota bacterium
GGCTAGGGAATAAAGGAGATTTCTTTGCCAGTTGATTTAAACTTGGTTACTTCATAAAAGCATCCATCAAAACATCAACATGAAAGGTCTTGCCTGGCTCCTCATTCTGTCATTCCTCGTTTCCTGCTCTTCCAAAAAACAATACATGCTTGTCGGCACCTATACTTCCGGCAAAAGCAAAGGCATTTATGTTTACGAGTTTGACAGCAAAGAACAGGCTGCCACCCTGGTGGATTCTGTCATCACACCCAATCCTTCTTACCTGGCCATTTCACCGAACCAGGAATATGTATATGCGGTGAATGAGAATGATGCGGCTTCCGGTGGCGGAAAGGTTACCGCGTTCTCTTTCGATAAAAGCAATGGAAACCTAGAAGAGATCAACCAGCAGGGAACTTTGGGTGACCATCCCTGTTATATCACCGTAGACGAAACGGGTAAATGGATCATTGCCGGCAATTACTCAAGCGGTTCCATTTCAATATTACAGGCTAATGGAGATGGAAGTTTGTCTAACAGGGTAAGTGTGATCCAGCATACCGGGCAAGGTAAGGATTCCAACAGGCAGCGGTCCCCACATGTACACGCGACGGTCCTTTCTCCCGATAATAAATTCCTTTACGTTCCTGACCTGGGAATTGATAAAGTGATGATCTATGGTTTTGATGAGAAGGCCGGAGTGCTCAATCCAACTAAGGATACGGCCTGGGTGCAGGATGGATCAGGTCCGCGGCATTTTACTTTTCATCCCTCTGGTAATTATGCTTATCTCGTACAGGAGTTATCAGGCACGATCACCGCATTCAAATATGTTGGAGGAAAACTGGAAGCCATGCAGATCATCAGCTCACTGCCTGGAGATTACAGGGGGCCCATATCGGGAGCAGATATTCACGTAGCTCCGGGCGGTAAGTTTCTTTATGCATCCAACCGGGATACCTCCAATACTATTGCCATCTTCAGTATTGATGGCGCAACCGGTAAGATCAGCCTCGTGGGTCACCAGTCCACCTTGGGCCGTACGCCAAGAAATTTCAGCATTCACCCTTCGGGCGATTTTTTAATGGTAGCCAACCAGAATTCTGACAGCATTGTGATCTTTTCAATTGATAAGAATACAGGATTGCTGACAGATACCGGGAAAAGAATTGATGTGGGCAATCCCGTTTGTATCAAATGGATTGAATAGAATTGAAAAGAGAGAACAGGGTGCCCCGGGCACCGAAGCCCTGGCCACTGCCGCGGGAAATCTTACTCCACTTCATCTTTACCAGCCTTCACCTTTTCGGATCTGAACTGGTTCTTGATGTAAGTGAAGAGGAAGGAACCTGCTGAACCTTCCAGGTAAAGCTGGAAAATAGCCCAGATCCTTTGCGGCACATGATAAAACCTGTAGATGCTGCCATTGCCAAACCTGACCTCCAGTACCTCGTCCCTTCCGAGATAGGAAACCCGGTCCATAGCCGGCAAACCGTTATTGAAAATTGAGATTGCCATATTTTATATAAATAAAAAACTATACCAACTCCCCAAGCAGCGTTATAGAGGATTGCATGCCGTTTGCATATAAAAAGCTATGTTCAAACATCTGTCCAAAGGCGTAAAGAGATTCTGGGCTGCGCTGGCTTTATTATCGGTAGAAATGATCGTGATCCTGGGTCTTTTCTTTGTTTCCCTGGCTGGCGTGGTCTATATCATCCGCCGTATTTTTCTTCTGAAGAATGAGGAGCTCGATAATGAGATTTTCGTTTTCCTGGCCCCCTATATCAACGATACCAATACAGCCGTGATGAACTTCATCACTTTTTTTGGGAAACATGAATTCCTGATACCGGCCAACCTGCTGTTGATCGCGTATTATTTATTCCTGAGGAAAAAGAAATGGTATTCCATTAAAATTCCAGCAGTGGCAATCAGCAGTTTCCTGCTCATGTTCGGGTTGAAAAGGTTGTTTGGAAGAGACCGCCCCGATGATCAGTTGCTTGAAACAGCCACCAACTTCAGCTTTCCCAGCGGGCATGCCCTGATGGGCGTAACATTTTACGGACTCATTATCTATGCCATCTGGCAGCACATTAAAAATCCGGCTGTTCGCTGGATCTCGATTGTTTTTCTCCTAACCTGGATCTTCCTGATCGGCTTTAGCAGGATCTACCTGCGCAAACATTATTACAGCGATGTGGTAGCAGGTTATTGCATTGGCTTTGTTTGGCTGGTCTTTGCCATCTGGGTGTTGAATCTCATGGAAAAATACAGCCGCAGGAAGTTCAATCCTATTGTGGAGAAACCGCAGGTACCCGAGGAAGCACCTGTCCATTAGCATGGTACCAGAGGGCAAACTGATTGAAGGATGGTTCGTCAGGGAAAACAGGAGGATTTATCTTCCATGAAAAATTCATTTATGCCATCAGTAAAGACCTTCCTCATTTTTCTGCTAGTATTTGCAGCTTTACCATCTTTTGGCCAGTCGGATACCATCAGCAAAAAGAAATTCCATTGGGGCATGGGTAATGCTGATACCACTGCAGGTTATTCACAGGCGGTGCTGGTGGGCAAGAATCTTTATATCTCGGGTACGGTTGGTCATGGCAAGACCATGGAAGAACAAATGAAAAACCTTTATTCAGGTATTGAAAGAACACTAAAGCATTATGGACTCAGCTTTCATCATATAGTAAAGGAGAATCTTTATACAACGGATATTGAGGCCACGAAATCAGCCAACGCGGTCAGGAAAGCCTTTTACAAGGGTGATTTTCCAGCAGCCACCTGGGTGCAGATCTCCCGTCTCTACATGCCTTCCGCCCTTGTGGAGGTGGAGGTGATCGCCCACCTGCCTGGTGATTGAGCTGGTGAGGGAATCTTAACGTTTAGCCCGCCTGCCGCAAGCATAAAAATCGTAGCTTCGCGCCTCAATTTTTGGCCGCATGATCTCTGTAAATAATGTATCGCTTTCCTTCGGTAAAAGGGTTTTGTTTGATGAAGT
>JAEYUA010000269.1 GCA_023433755.1 Bacteroidota bacterium
GTCCAATGGTGTATGATGTAAATCTCATCAAAGGTTCACAGGGACAGGATATTTATCATGTACGGTTGTTGGATAACGGGCAGATCGTTCACCAATACCTGAATGCTGATGGAACAAAATCTATTGATGTATGGAGGATAGGTGTGGCTGATGAAAGCCTGCATTCCGGGGTAACTCCTTCAGCAACCCAGGGTACAGAAAGTGAGATCAAGGAAATGAAGATCAAGCGTGACGGAGATGAGTTAAAGATCAAAACAGAATATAAGGATGGTACTGAAACCAAAACCAAGATCAAGGATGGTAAGGTGAAGACCAAAGTAGACGACTAATATTTTCGTTTCCAGCCCCGGCAATAGCCGGGGTTTTTTTATGTGGTATATGAATTGCTCTTTTAAGAAAAAAAGCATGAAAAATATATTGATTGCCGGCAGCCTTGCCGGGGTGGCCATTGCGGGGATCATTCTTTATATGGGAAAGAATATCAGGAGCCGTCGCAGGAAGGAAGTGCAGGTCAACGGTTATGAGCGGAATATGATGTACAGCATGGGTTAAAAAATAAACAATGAGCCAGGCTTTTGTAAAAGAAGGAGATGCCCAGTGGCTGCATGACGTGCAGCCTACACTGAATGCACTGATTGTTTTCCTCACTTCGGAGAACAACGGTATCCGTGTGTATGAAAAAAGAAGTTTTGTTTCCCCGTCCGGGCAAACAGTCCATGAAATGAGCAATGGACTTTCCTATACTAAAAACCAAGAAGGTTCATGGGAGATACTCTGGTGAATCATATTCATTCAGGGAAGTGTAATCTACATTAACCAGTTTGTTAATTCATCCCAAAATGTCGGTATCCATTCATAGGAGACTTTGGTGAACAGGGATTTACACTAATTTTGAAAGGATGAGAAACCTGTTCTGGTTCTTCCTGTTTACCTGTACATGGCATGTAGCCTCCGCTCAGCGTGCTTATTTTATTTATCTCCAAAGCGAAAATGGTGCTGCCTTTTATGTAAAGATGGGAGAGAAGATCATGAGTTCTTCTGCCCAGGGTTACCTGCTCATTTCTTCACTTGCCGACAGCACCCACGCTATATCGCTTGGATTTCCGGCTTCCGGGCCTGAAATGAAATTCAGGATTGCGCTGAATGGCAGGGACAAAGGGTTCCTGGTTAAAAATTTTGATTTTGGATGGGGCCTTTCTGACCTCCAGCAGGAAAGCATTATCAAACCGCTTGCATCAGAAGGAAGGATGAGTGGATCTTACAGGGTAAGGACTGATGATTTCAGTATTTTACTTTCCAGAGCAGCAAAGGACAGCAGCCTACTGATTGTTCCTGTTGCTGGCAGGGAGGATGTGGCAGTAAAGGAACCCACTCCTGCAAAAAAACCGGTGGTGCCGGTTGAAGAAAAAAAGGAGGAACCCATGCGGGATACTGTCACCTCAGAAACTGTTATTGTGCATGATCCCCAGGGTGATACCGTTATAGCTAGGCAGGAATCCATAAATGATACACTGGCTGTATCACCCCCCTCCATTAAGGTCGACAGCATGGCTATTGTTCAGGATAGAAAAGAAGAGCCACCTGTGGATGAACAAAAAGTGGACGAGGTAAAAATCATCACAGCACCTGTGGAGCAAAAAAAAGAAGAGCAGCCGGAGCTTTATAAAAAATCCATGGTACGGAAATATTCAGAGAGTTCCACTTCGGAAGGTTTTGGTCTTGTGTTTTATGATGAAACGCAGGAAGGCATCGATACCATTCGCCTGCTGATTCCCAATCCACCAATTATGCTGCGGCAGGATGATACGGTACAGCAGGACCAGCGTTTTCTTAACATCGGCGAGGTGAATGCCGGTAAAACAACCGAGCAGCCAGATAATAAAACCGAACAGGCGGATAAGAAGGAAGATAAAAAGCCCGTTGTCACATCTTCCTGTAAAGAAATTGCTGGCAATAGTGATTTTATGAAGCTGCGCAGGAACATGGCCGCGGAAACCACTGATGAGGCCATGGTGGATGAGGCAAAAAAATATTTCCGGAACAGGTGTTTCACTACAGAGCAGGTAAAGAACCTGGGCGCGCTTTTTTTAAGTTCTGCAGGTAAATATCTTTTTTATGATGCTGCCTATTTTCATGTGACCGACAGGGAGAATTTCCCTTCTCTTGCTTCCGAAATAAAGGATGATTATTACCTCAAAAGATTCAAAGCCTTAATAGGAGAATAATGCCACGATATTTTATAGAGGTGGCTTACAGGGGTACGCAGTTCAGCGGTTTCCAGATCCAGGAAAATGCCAATACCATCCAGGCCGAGATAGAGAAAGCGTTTAGGGTGATCCACCGCAGGGCGGTTGCGCTCACCGGGTCTTCGCGAACCGATGCAGGTGTGCATGCATTGCAGAATTATTTTCATTTTGATGATGAAGGCGTACATGAGAAGTTCATTTATAAAATGAATGCAGTATTGCCGCCTGCAGTGGTGGTACGCAGCCTGCATGAAGTATCCCCGGAAGCACATTGCAGGTTCGATGCAAAATCGAGATCCTATGAATATCATATTTACAGGAGTAAGGATCCGTTTCTGCAGGGGCTGGCCTTTTATTATCCATACCAGTTAAACAGGGAGTTGCTACACCAGGGCGCCGCCATCATACAGGAGGCAACAGATTTTTTCGCTTTCGCAAAAACCAATACGCAGGCCAGGAATTTCAGGTGCGAGATAATGAAGAGTGAGTGGCAGGAAGCAGGGGAGGGACTGGTTTACCATATCAGTGCCAACCGTTTTCTGAGAGGTATGGTAAGGCTTCTGACAGGCAGTATGCTGCAGTTGGGAAGGGGGAAGGTCAGTCTTGAAAAATTCAGGACTTTATTTAGCAGTGAGCAGGAAAAGGCTGGTTTTTCGGTGCCGGCGGAGGGCTTGTACCTGGCTTCGGTTCGCTACCCGGAAAATTATTTCCTTTGATGGGCTTGCGTTTCAGCGGTTTTGAGGATAAAAGATGCGAAATCTTTTGGAAGGAATGAGTGATGCCCCGTATCTTTGCAGCCGCTTTTTGAAATCAATCGGAACGGGGTAGCAAGGAAGAAGGGTTTGGCAATTTTTTAAGAATAAAATTTCAAATTAATTTGCTGAGTATCATTTACTTATCCTATCTTTGCAACCGCTTTTTGATTGAAACAACGGACACTGGTTTTTGAAAATGTTCTTCACAGTTTTTTGTGAAATACCTGCAACAAAAATTTGGATTGAAATGCGAAGTCAACGTATCTTTGCAGTCCGCAAAAAAAATCACACAACAAGTTCTTTTCTTAATGTTTCGCCGCAGCAATTTTTATGGATGACTGGCTGTTAAAAAATTGACAATCAGAAAAATAAATTTTGCAGATTTAAAAAAGCTCGTACATTTGCACTCCCAATCGAAAAGAGGGAAGTAAAAAAAGAGTTCTTTGCGACGAAAAATAGATGAGGTCCTGGTAGTTATCGGGAGCCTGGAGATTCGAAATCTTATCATCTGCAATTAAGTTCTTTGAAAGTTTGGAAGCAACAGCACTCCTGATAATTATTTATCGGGAATTATAAAAGGTAAGTCAAGCGAATAAAATTCGATTAATTGACTCGTTAATTTTTCTTCATTGAGAATTTAATAGTCAGTGGTCAAAACTCATTTACAATGGAGAGTTTGATCCTGGCTCAGGATGAACGCTAGCGGCAGGCTTAATACATGCAAGTCGAGGGGCAGCATGACTGTAGCAATACAGTTGATGGCGACCGGCAAACGGGTGCGGAACACGTACGCAACCTACCCAAAACTGGGGAATAGCCCGGGGAAACCCGGATTAATACCTCGTAACATAATGAAGTGGCATCACTTTATTATTATAGATTTATCGGTTTTGGATGGGCGTGCGCCTGATTAGGTAGTTGGCGGGGTAACGGCCCACCAAGCCTGCGATCAGTAACTGGTGTGAGAGCACGACCAGTCACACGGGCACTGAGACACGGGCCCGACTCCTACGGGAGGCAGCAGTAAGGAATATTGGTCAATGGACGCAAGTCTGAACCAGCCATGCCGCGTG
>JAEYUA010000045.1 GCA_023433755.1 Bacteroidota bacterium
CTGGTGATCTCAAGAACACCTTTGTATTCGTCAAAACTTTTCTGTTTTTTCTTTCCGGGTTTCCTGGCGTTTTTCCGTCCCATACTATAAGGGTTTTTTAAAATTTTCTATGAATGTAATTACTTCATCATTAAAACTGCTTTCCTGCTGAAAGAGGAACCTGTGTTCAATTGGCAATACGAAAAAAGGCATGCCATCCATTTCCTGGCTGAATTTCAGTAAACGCATCGCATCCTTCTCGGTGGTGAGCAAAAGTTTGTTTGACGATGGAATGCTATCAAATTTTTTACGGATCTCCTTCCAGTCATCAATTGAAAATATGTGATGATCATTATACTGCAAAAGATGGTAGGATTCAATCCTTTCTTCCAGGTAATTTTTCAAAGGAACCGGGTTGGCGATGCCTGTTACCAGCAGCACTTCCGTTGCAGGATCTATCTGTCGCAGGTCATGCCGGGTGATATGATAGGGCAAGCCGTAAGAAATGGCAGTAAAAAAAACCTTTTGATGATCCAGCGGGCTGATCTCGCGGATAATCTGCTGCCTTTCTTTTTCTTCTAAATGAAGCGGGCATTTGGTGACCACGATTAGCCGGGCTCTTTTGTACGAACTCCGGAGATCCCTGAGGTCACCTGTGGGAAGAAAAAAATCCCTGGTGAAAAGGTTGGAATATTCAGTGAGCAGGATGTTGAAGCCGGGATTGATGGCCCTGTGCTGAAAGGCATCATCGAGGATGACTACTTCCGTGTCAGGCTTATCGAACAGTAACTGGGTTACCGCTTCTATACGGTCTTCGCCAACAGCCACCGGCACACCCGGAAATTTCCTGTGAAACTGCATGGGTTCATCGCCTATATCGATGGCTGTTGTATTTGCATTTGCAAGGGCATAACCCCTTGTCTTTCTTTTATAACCCCTGCTCAGCGTGGCTACCCTGAACCTGTTTTTTAAATGAAGAACGAGGTATTCAACCATGGGTGATTTACCGGTACCGCCCACCGAAAGATTACCAACACAAATAATAGGCAGGCCAAAACTGGTTGACTTCAGCATTTTCTGATCATACATCCAGTTGCGGATGAGGATCACGATCCAGAAAAGAATGGCAAAAGGTAATAACAGGACCCGGAATGATTTGAGGAACCAGTTAGAAAACATAAGTCCGTTGGGGGGTGATACAAAAATCCAAAGGTACATCAAATTCATTGGCGTCTTCAATAGTGTCCGCAGCTTCAAAATAACTCAGCCCGATCTTGATACAATCGGGACGGCAATGTTTCAGGTACCGGTCAAAGAAACCTTTTCCATACCCCACCCTGGTACCTTTTGCGTCAAAAGCAAGTAGCGGGATCAGCACCATGTCCAGCATACCGGGATCTGCAGAATCTGTATCCGCAGGCTCTGGAATATTATATTCATTGGATTCAAAAATGCTGTCTGCATTGCAGATGATGGCTGACATTTCCAGTTTTTCCGGGTTGGTTTTCGGATAGCAGATCTGCAGGTTCGGATTTCTGAAATGCAGGTAATCTGTCAGGAGAAAGCTGTTGATCTCGTTGTTCTGCTCAATGGGATAATAGCTCAATACATAGTTGATGAATGGCAGCTCCATGGCCTGGAAACGGATCAGTATAAGGTCGTCCCACTTCATGCGGTCGCTGAAACTGATGCCATCCCTTTTTTTCCGGTAAACAGACCTGGCCTCTTTCTTCAACATATCATTCATTCAAAAAAGTGGAAAATATGGTGGTACCGTAGTTGCGTGCGGAAACAAAATGCGGAAATTTCGCATAGTCATTCCTGGGAGTATGCTCCAATACAAACCTTCCCCCTGGTTTCAGCAGGTTTTTAGCAAACACTTTAACAGGCAGATCATCTATATTATTAAGGGCATAAGGCGGACCTGCAAAAATGAAATCAAACTGCTCATTACAGTGTTCCATAAATTTAAAAACATCTGATTTTACCACCCTGAAATTTTTAAGTTCCAGGGAAGCTGCTGTTTTTTTGATGAAATCGTACATGGCATTGTCTTTTTCAACAATGGTAAGATCAGGCACACCCCTTGATGCCAGTTCATAGCTGATGCTGCCGGTGCCTCCAAAAAGGTCTAGTGTTTTCAGGTTTTCAAAATCCAGTTGATTCTGCAGGATGTTGAAAAGACCTTCCTTTGCTATATCGGTTGTAGGCCTTGTGTAGGGCATCTTCGACGGTGGATTGATGCGCCTGCCCCCCAGGGTTCCGCTTATGATGCGCATGCCGCCAGGTTATAAAGTGAGGTAAAATAATATTGCGGGTGGTCATCACCGGGAATCGTGCATAAAGGTGGCTGGGCAAAATGCAGGTTGATGAAATAATGATGCAACTCCTTGTAAAGCGCCGAATCCTGCTCAACCAATCCCGATACAATCAGAAAGGCTTCTGACTGGTTCAGTCCGAATTCATAAAATATCTTCAACAGATAATATACTACATCCAGCGGTGTTTTATAAGCATAGGTCTGTGCCAGTTGAAGCTGACCTTCTTTTTTAATGATAATCCTGAAATGCGAAGTGGTAAAATGAATATCGGCCTGGTCTGGCGCTACAAATCCATTATAAATCCTGAGTGAAGGAGTAAAAGCATGGTAAAACCTGGCTGCAGGGAATTTATTTTTTATAAGATCAACTATCACGGCCGGCATCAAATGTTCAGTTACCAACTGCCATTCCAGTACCTCGTCGTGCATATAGGCAGTATCAAAGGATTCATAAATCCTATGAATCATGGCCGGGTCATCTTTGAACAGGTTGCGGGGCGTGAGCAGGGACTGGGCAAAACAGTTTCCCACCCTCACCGAATGAAAATTTCCCTCCATTTCGCCAAGTATGGACCTAAGTGATTGTTCGGCTTCCATTGCCTCAAAACGGTAATACCTGAGCAATTCAAATTCTTTTTTGGAACTGTTCAGGCAGGCATAGGAACAAAAATCCGTCCCCACTTCTATAATCAGGGTGTCTGCTGAAATTGTTTGCCGGCCCAGGGTGAAAAGAATATTCAAATCCTTGTGTTTGTGACAAAGATAAGCGTCCGGTGGAATGAGGCACTGCCTGGCTGCATCAACAAACTGAATTCCTGTTAATGATGAAGATTATCTTCCTGTTCGTAGCTTGCAGCTCCTGATGTCAGAAAATCTTAAGGTTGAAGTTTCCTACCGGCAGATCTGGAAAACTGCATTGCCTATAGCACTGGCACTGCTGGTTCCGCAACTCAACCTCATTATCAACAATATTTTTTTAGGCCATCACAGTGAACAATCACTGGCCATTGCTTCCATTACAGGTGTGTATTACCTGGTATTTGCAGGGATAGGTTTTGGTTTGAACAATGGCTTGCAAACGCTTATGTCGAGAAGGGCCGGACAAAACCGCCCCGGGGAGATTGGTAAACTGTTTACCCAGGGTGTTATCATCGCCTGTTTCATTGCAGCTTTTGGAATCTTGTTCACCTACTTTGTTACCCCTTATATTTTGCATGCTTATCTCACGGAAGACCAGGCAAACCAGTCCGTAGAATTTATCCGCATCCGGATACTTGGACTTCCTTTCCTGTATGTTTACCAGTTGAGAAATGCCCTCCTGGTTAGTATCAACAGGAGTAAATTACTGGTGGCTGGTACCCTGGCTGAAACACTCGCGAATATATTCTTTGATTATGTGCTCATTTTCGGCAAACTGGGTTTTCCTGAAATGGGATTTAACGGGGCTGCTGTTGCTTCCATCATTGCCGAATTCACAGGTATGTTCGTGATCTACCTCGTGATCAGGTCCAAAGGCATTGCAAATCGTTTTTCACTGTTCAGGAATGTACAGCCTGATAAAGAAACCATTCAACTGATCACAAAAATTTCAGGTCCCCTTGCCTTTCAGCATGCTGCCAGCATCCTGGCCTGGTTCATATTTTACATCCTCGTGGCAAGAAATGCCAGCCAGACCGGGCTGGCGGTATCCACTACCATGAGAGCAGTCTTCGGCTTTTTCGGTACTTTTTTCTGGGCGCTTGCGGCAACTACCAATTCCATGGTCAGCAATGTAATTGGCCAGGGAAGAAAGGATGAGATCATGAAGCTGGTCTGGAAAATTTCGGGGCTTAGCTTTGGTATTGCTCTTGGTATTTGTGTAATCCTCAACCTGTTCCCGCATATTTATTTAGGCCTGTTCAGGAATGAACAATTATTTATTGAAACGGGCGTGCCTGTTCTACGTGCCATTTCATTTGCCATGCTGCTCTTATCAGTAGGCACGGTATGGCTGAATGCAGTAACCGGAACCGGCAACAGCCGTATTACATTCCTGGTGGAAGTGATTGCCATTGTATTCTATTGCAGTTATGTTTATACCGTTTTGGAAATATGGCAGATGGGCATCATCTGGGGCTGGTTGTCAGAAGTATTGTACTGGTCAATACTGTTCATCCTTTCCTGGTTATATATCAGGAGTGGCCGGTGGAGATCAACTGTAATCTGAGGGAATTAATCTGTTCTTTTGAAATCTTTTTTGTAAGTAATGGCCACCGATCCGGAAAAATTGGTAATGGGAGGATTCAATTTCCTGATGCTGATGGAGACATGCTTCAGTTCAGGAAACTGCGCTTCAAGTTGTTCTGCTATTTCCATGGCAAGCGTTTCCAGTAAAAATTTTCTTACGGCAAAATTTTCCTGGATGATCCTGTACACTTCCACGTAATTGATTGTCTGCTCAATGGAAGTGATCATTTTTTTGGGAGCCTTGCAACCCATGATCACATCCACCTCGAATTCATTGCCCACCTTCATCTCTTCCTGGTACATACCATGATCGGCAAAAAATCGCAACGACCGGAGTTCTATTATAAAAGTATTCATTTCACAACGTTAGTGAAAGCAAGATTCAGTAATGAATGTATGCACTAAAGTCTTGCAGCTTGAAGCTAGCAGCTAGCAGCTTCCTCTCAATGCAATCCTTTCTCCGACAAATATCTTTCCGCATCCAGTGCTGCCATACAGCCACTGCCTGCTGCAGTTACAGCCTGCCGGTAAATTTTATCCTGCACATCACCGGAAGCAAATACACCTTCGAGA
>JAEYUA010000204.1 GCA_023433755.1 Bacteroidota bacterium
GGCTCAATTATATGAGGCCTCCACTGCAGCCAAAAGATGTGGAACTGTTACGTTCCATCGAAAGGCCCAGTGACAGCGCTGTATTTGGCACTTCTTCTCCGCCATCAGGATTAAGCGGGCACCTGAGACGCTTCGCCTTCCGGTTCAGTGAAGGCCATGCGGGTCACTGGATGACACTGATCCTGGCGGACAGGGTGAATGCCGTGGAAGGTATTGTGGAAGACCTGGGCCGCGGGCATATCCCGAATGTTTTCGCGGAGCGTGGATGGAATGCTGAATGGAAATACAACCGGAGGGGCCTGGTGACAAAAGTTGCAGCGACGGTTCTTGTTACGACTATTGCGATTGCTTTGTTGTCGAGAAAGAAAAAATAATGTCAGGTTCAGTTTAATAGAAAACGGGAGCAGGAATGTTCCCGTTTTTGCGTTGCTATACATGATGAAATTTTTCTTTCACCGCAGAGAAAAGGAGAAATGGAGGTTTCGCAGAGATGATCTTTGCGCTCTTTGCTCTCCTTCGATTCCTTTGCGGTTAAATTCTCACGTCTCACGCCTCACGTCTCACGTCTCACGTCTCACGTCTTCTTACTTTTGACTTTCCCTTAATACCACCTTCCTTAACTTTAAAGCTTCCAAATATTATACAAGCCATGAATAGAATCTTTCTCACCCTGCTTGCATCCATTGCAATGCTTTCATCATTTGCACAAAACAAAAAATGGAATGTCAATGACCCTGGCCTTCCCTTAAAAGAAATCAAGTTCACCACCACCGAAGGCACCTGGATGAACCTCGACATCTCACCCGATGGAAAAACCATCGTCTTTGATCTGCTCGGTGATATCTACACCATGCCCTTCACAGGCGGACAGGCAAAGGCCATCCGCACAGGACTCGCCTTTGAAGTGCAGCCCCGCTACAGTCCCGATGGTAAAAAAATTCTTTTTACTTCCGATGCCGGTGGCGGAGATAATATCTGGATCATGGATGCTGAAGGCGCCAATGCAAAACAAATAACAAAAGAAAATTTCAGGCTGCTCAATAATGCCGCCTGGACTCCCGACGGTCAATACATCGTGGCAAGAAAACATTTCACCTCCACAAGATCCGCAGGCGCGGGAGAGATCTGGATGTATCATACCAGCGGTGGGAATGGTTTACAACTCACTACCCGCAAGAACGACCAGCAGGATGTGAATGAACCCATCGTTTCTCCAGACGGCCGTTACGTTTATTTCAGTGAAGACATGTATCCCGGTGGATTTTTCCAGTACAATAAAGATCCCAACAACCAGATCTTCATCATCCGCCGTCTCGACAGGGAAAAAGGAAATATTGAAAATATCACAGGTGGCCCCGGTGGCGCGGTACGTCCCCAGCTTTCACATGATGGGAAAACCCTGGCCTTCATAAAAAGAGTGCGCACCAAAACAGTGCTCTTCCTGCGCAACCTGGAAACAGGTGAAGAATGGCCCGTATATGAAAACCTCAGCAAGGACCAGCAGGAAGCATGGACCATCTTCGGGTCATTCACCGGCTTTGACTGGACGCCCGATAATAAACATATCGTGATCTGGAGCAATGGCAAGATCAACAAGATCGATATCAGTAAACCCAACAGCTCGACAGAAATTCCATTCACCGCGGAAGTGAACCAGAAGATCGCCGAAGCAGTCAGGATGAAACAAAATATCAATCCGGATGAATTTAACGTGAACGTGATCCGCCAGGCAATCACCGCACCCGGTGGCAAATGGATCGTATTCCATGCACTCGGACATCTTTATAAAAAAGAACTTCCAGATGGTAAACCACAAAGGCTGACCAGCGGAACCGATTTTGAATTTGAACCTGCGTTTTCTCCTGATGGAAAAAGCCTTGTGTACACCACATGGAATGATCTTGAATCCGGCTCCATTCAAATACTGAATCTTGCTTCAGGCAAATCTTCAAAGATCACTACGCAGAAAGGAATTTACAGGATGCCTTCTTTTTCTCCTGATGGCAAATGGATCGTTTTCAGAAGAGAAAATGGTAATGATGTACTCGGACCAGCTTACATCTCACAAGCCGGGATTTACCTGGTAGCGGCAAATGGCGGTGAACAAAAACTGGTCAGAACCAGTGGCGACCTGCCCCGCTTCAATAAAAAAGGTGACCGTATTTATTACCAGGCCGGTGGTGGCATGAACCGCCAGTTTGCTTCCATCAAAACTGATGGCACCGATGAAAAGATCCATTTGAAAAGCACCTATGGCAGCCAGTTCAATGTTTCGCCTGATGAAAACTGGGTGGCCTTTATTGACCTGCATAATGTATATATCGCCACTTTCCCTGTCACAGGAAAAACGGTGGACCTGGGAAGTACCACCGCTGATTTCCCTGTTAAAAAAGTTTCAAGGGATGCAGGGCTCAACCTCCACTGGAGCAATGATGGCAGCAAACTGCATTATACTTTGGGCGACCAGTATTATACCATTCTCCTTGAAGATCGTTTTGAATTTGTGGCCGGAAAGCCTGACAGCAGTTTCGTGATACCTGAAAAAGGCATCGCGATTGGTCTCAAAGCAAAAGCAGATAAGCCAACAGGTGTGGTTGCTTTCACCAATGCAAGAATCATTACCATGAAAGGCAATGAAATAATTGAGAACGGCACCATCGTAGTGGAAGGAAATACAATCAAGGCTGTTGGTAAAACAGGTGAAATCACTATTCCATCAGGTGCGAAAATCATTGATGCCACCGGCAAGACCATCACACCCGGTTTTATTGACGCGCATGCGCATGGTAATCATTTCCGCAGCGGCATCACCCCGCAAAAACACTGGCCTTACTATACCAATCTTGCTTATGGTGTTACCACCATGCATGATCCTTCCGCGAACAGCGAAATGGTATTCGCGCAGAGTGAACTGGTGAGAACAGGACAGATGGTAGGTCCGCGTGTTTTTTCCACCGGGACCATTATCTATGGTGCTGACGGTGATTTCAAAGCCGTGATCAATTCTCTGGATGATGCACGCAGTGCATTGAGAAGAACAAAGGCCTTCGGTGCTTTTTCTGTAAAAAGTTATAACCAGCCGCGTCGCGATCAAAGGCAGCAGGTGATACAGGCCGCAAGGGAATTGAATATGGAAGTAGTGCCGGAAGGTGGTTCTTTATTTTATCATAACGTGAGCATGATCCTCGACGGGCATACTACCATTGAGCACAACATGCCGGTAGCGACGCTTTACAATGATGTGATCCAGCTCTGGAAACATTCCAATACGGCATATACCCCCACCCTCATCGTTTCTTATGGTGCGGTGAGTGGTGAATACTACTGGTACCAGCACAGCAATGTGTGGGAGAAGGAAAGGCTGCTGCGTTTTACACCGCGCAACGTAGTGGATACAAGAAGCCGCCACCGTACCATGCTGCCGGAAGAGGAATATGCGAATGGCCATATCCAGGTTTCGCAGCAATTGAAAAAACTGAATGATGTGGGTGTGAAAGTGAACATGGGTGCGCATGGACAATTGCAGGGACTGGGTGCGCACTGGGAATTATGGATGATGCAGCAGGGCGGCATGAGTAATCATGAGGCACTGAAGACGGCTACGATCAACCCGGCGCAGTCGCTGGGTTTTGATGACTGGATTGGTTCCCTGGAGCCGGGTAAACTGGCGGATCTGCTGGTGATGGATCAAAATCCTTTGGAGAATATCCGCAATACAGAAAGCATCAGGTATACGATGATGAATGGCAGGTTGTATGATGCGGAGACGATGAATGAAATTGGAAATTATAATAAGCAGCGGCCGAAGTTTTATTGGGAGGCTGGGAAGAATGCCGGTGCATTTAGTTTTCCTGCTTCAATGCATACAGAAGAGCACGGAGTAAAATGTTTGTGCGGGCATAATTAAATACAAGATACAATAGCCGTTTAGGCGGGAAGGACGATAAGTAGATCATCACATCCGGAGTTTTATCACACCTTCACAGATACTATGGAGCAGTGAAGATTTTATGAACCCTGTAAACTACTTACCGCCTTCCCGCCTTTCCGGCCTTGCCTTTTCTTTTTTTCACCGCAGAGAACATGAGAAAAAGGAGATTACGCAGAGAAAAAGGCCAATGGCCAATGGCTAATAGCTAATGGCTTAATTTTACCCCATGACTTTCCCCCTATCATTCCAACTCCAAGACGGCACCCACGTAAAAGTCTACCAGGAAGAAGGCTATTACGAATTCTTCCTCACCCGCCTCAATAGCGAGAAACACAATTTCCAACTCGTAGATGGTAAAATAGAAGAAAGCTATGAAACCCGCTTCGACGAATGGCAGGAAGAAGCCGTCGCCATTTTCAACAACATGATCAACCCAAAATAAAAATACCCGCCAGTATCACCGCGGGTAATTCATCAATCATTTTAAGGTACTTAGCTGGTAGCGGAATTAAAATCCTTCTCTGATTTTTCCCAGGTATCCTTCACCTTGCTCAGGGCATCATCACCCTTGGCTTTCAGATCATCCAGGATCTCGTTGAACTTTTCAGGATTGGTCAGGTAGAATACTACACCGGCTGCTGCTGCGCAAACCACTGCGCCTAATAATATTTTTTTCATTTCTATGTTTTCCAGATAACAGGCAATAGCTGTGCCAGTGGTTCAGCCCGCAGGAAATTGTAACTTCCAGCCATGTTACGGAATTTTTGCATCATTATTTGCTTATTGATCATGACGGTCGCACAGGCACAACCCAAAACAGATACCCTCCTTGCCAACAT
>JAEYUA010000287.1 GCA_023433755.1 Bacteroidota bacterium
CCTGTGAATTCAATAGCATGTGATACGGCCTGGCGGAAAGATCTTTTTTCATGGATGAAAATATCCTCGTAAGTGATAAAATCAATAAAAGGATTGTTCACAATATCCAGCCATACATTCTGTGGCAGGTAGTTTTCATGCACGCCCACGATGCAATATTTCTGGAGATAACCATCTTCTTCGGCATACCGGAAACCATTGCCGCTATGCCTGCCTTCCATGGGCCGGTAATCAGTATGCGCATCCAGGTTAATGGCATTGATTTGGGGTAAGGGAATGGCTTCTCTCTGGTGTAGTCCTTTGGCGGCACCCTTGATCAGCGGATAGGCATTGTTATGTCCGCCACCAATTACGATAGGCAGTTTTCCTGCAGACACCACCAGTTTTACCAGGTCTTCCACTTCTTCATCTATTGCATTGAGGGCATGGCGATAAGCCTGCACACGCTCTTCCGGATCGTGGGCATTTCTTTCGATGACCTGCTGGATCTCAGTGAAATCAAAATGTCCGGCTACACAAATATTTTCACCTGTTAAAAAATCATTGCTTTGGATATTGAAGAATGCCTGGAGAAAAGACATCCAGCAAGTGCTGGTGCCGCCTTTACCATAATTGGCCTGCACACCAATGTCTTCTGGTATTCCAATGATGATGAATGGGGCAGGGTTTTCCCGGATGGCTGTTGTGACATCACCTTCCTGCAACACCTGTAGTCTTTCACCCAGCCTGGTTTCAAATTTCCTGATGCCGGTGATGGAAAGGATGTCCTGTTTATTATAAGTTCTGAAATGAGTAAGATTCATACAATAGGTTTTTTGTTCCGGGGCAAACGTTAGTGCTTTAAATGTAAGGACAAGTTTTTGATGAAAGCATGAGGCGGGAGGAAATAAAGATGATATTCGGGTGATTGGGTGAATGCCTTGCCAGCCATAGCTTCAGCGAAGGCTGGGTGAATCGTGAATTGCCACAGCTTCAGCGAAGGCTTAATGAATGCTTTGCCGGTGAGCTTAAAATGGTGATAGAAAATGACAATCATTTACCGGGATGCTTTGAATTTTAAGAAATAGCCGTTAAGGCGGGCTTCGTCCGCCATAGCTTTAGCGAAGGAGGAAGGGCGGTAAGTAGTGGTTGTGAGTAAGGAATGTACTATTGAATTCTGTTATGGCTCTATGGAAAATCTTCATTCTTCATGAAACTACTTCCGCCTCGCTGTGTCAGCGAAGACTTGTCTTCCCGGTGTTGCTTTTTATTGTAGGGAAGTAGCCGGGAAGACATTAAGGCGGTAAGTAGATGCTTTAAATTCAAACATCGTCATAGCTTGCAGATAATAACAAACGACTTTATGAAATAAAAACTCTACTTACCGCCCTTCCCGCTGAGGCAGCCGTAGCCCAGCGAAGGCTTGCCTTCCCGGCTATGTATTTTTTATTTGACCTGGATGAGTTAAATGCATAGTGTGGACTAACATGTCGCCCCGCTGGGGCTTTGCTCACTATATTCCAGTTTGATTTATTTATCAGACAACCCATAGAATTTTAGTGCTCGACGAGCATTCATCCCGCCTCCGCTAGATGCTTGCGCCTCCGCTATAGCTTCAGCGCACGCGGACGGCGGGCGAAGCATTCACCCCGCCTTCGCTAAAAGCTATGGCGGGCGAAGCATTCACCATTCACCATTACCCTGTCAATCATGTCATGCCCAAAATAATAAGGCAGTGTTTCAATTGAAGGAATCGGTTTTGTAATAATGAAATTTGCTTTTTTTCCAACACTGATACTTCCCACCTCGTCCTGGAGTTCCATTGCATAGGCACCATTAACCGTCGCTGCATTAATGGCTTCTGCAGGTAACATGCGCATCTGGATACAGCTCAGCGCCACCACGAAATTCATATTGCCGGATGGTGATGAACCCGGGTTGAAATCGGACGCCAACGCGATCGCGCAATTGTTTTCTATTAACTGGCGCGCTGGCTGGAAAGGCATGCGCAGGAAAAAAGCGGCCGTGGGTAAAAGCGTTCCGATCGTATTGCTATTTGCGAGGCTCTGAATAGCCGCATCATCCATGCTTTCCAGGTGATCCACTGACACCGCATTCATTTCTACCCCAGCCTGCACACCGCCTGATACATGCAACTGGTTGGCATGGATCTTTGGCTTTAGCCCATAATCCTTTCCTGCTTTACAAATCAACTTAGTCTCATCCGGAGTAAAAAATCCCTGTTCACAAAAAACATCAATATAATCGGCCAGTTTTTCCTGCCCTATTACTGGCAGCATCTCATCTATGATCAGCCGGATATAGCCTTCTTTATTGTTCTTGTAATCCTCCGGTACGCTATGCGCACCAAGAAAACTGGCTTTAATGGGAATGGGTGATTTTTCTTTCAGCTTCCTGATCACCCTCAGCATTTTGATCTCCCCTTCTACCGTTAACCCATAACCGCTTTTTATTTCGATGGCGCCTGTGCCCATGCGGATTACCTCCTGCAGCCTGTTCCATGACTGGCTGAACAATTCCTGCTCCGATGTTGCATTGAGTTTGCGGGCTGAATTCAGAATCCCTCCTCCTTTCGCTGCTATTTCAGCATAACTGAGTCCTTTGATCTTGTCAACAAATTCAGATTCACGGCTGCCGGCAAATACCAGGTGCGTATGGCTGTCGCACCAGGAGGGTAAGATACTCCTGCCCGCCGCATCAATTTGTTCTGAAAAATCCTGCCTGCGGTAGGCCAGTTGATCCATGGGACCAAATGCGGCGACCAGGCCATTGTCAATGATGAGGAAAGCATTTTCAATGATGGGAAGGTGGCTGAGGGCTGCGCCTCGGAGTAATTTGTTTTCTTCCCGCGTATTGATAAGAAACCTGATATTGGTGATCAGCATGGCCATGCGCTAATGTAAAAGAAATTCAGGAAGAAAGGCTTCTAGCTATTGGCTATTGGCCTGTCTACTTTTCTGAATTTTTTTTCACCGCAGAGAATCAGCCTTCGCTAAAGCTACGGCTGACGAAGAAGGAGGAAAAGGAGAAAGCGCAGAGATAATCTTCTCGTCTCTTGGCGTTCCTTCGCGCTCTGCGGAATGCTGTTTTTGGATTCATAAATCCATTATGTAAGCTGGTAAGGCTCTCTGCGTAACCTCCTTTTTCTCCTTTTCTCTGCGGTGAAATAAAAGTTTGAGGTCTGAAAAGCCAATGGCCAATGGTACCAGCCAACAGCCTTCTCTTACCTTCGCACCAAGGCATGATATTTTAATGATTCCTAACGTTTAATAAAGATTTGCCCATGAGCTCTAAGAACACGATCCTGGATGACCGTTTGCACTGGTATAAAGACGCTATCATTTACGAACTCCACATCAAAGCCTTCCGCGACAGCAACCGCGATGGCATTGGTGATTTCAAAGGCCTCATTGAACAACTCGATTACCTGCAGGAACTTGGTGTTACTGCCATCTGGGTGCTTCCCTTCTACCCTTCACCACTCAAAGACGATGGATACGATATCGCCGACTATTACAAGATCAATTCCAAATACGGAACACTCGAACAATTCAGGGAATTCCTCCAGGAAGCGCATAAGCGAAATCTCAAAGTCGTGACCGAACTGGTCATTAATCATACCTCCGACCAGCATCCCTGGTTCCAGCGGGCCCGCACCGCTCCCAAGGGATCACCGGAAAGAAATTTTTATGTGTGGACCGACGACCCACACCAGTACCGCGATGTACGCATCATCTTCCAGGATTTTGAAACCTCCAACTGGACCTGGGATCCTGTGGCCCAGCAATATTACTGGCACCGCTTTTTTCATCACCAGCCCGATCTCAATTATGACAGCCTCGAAGTGCAGGATGAAATTTTCCGAATCATTGACTTCTGGTCAGAAATGGGTGTTGATGGTTTCAGGCTTGACGCGGTTCCCTATCTCTACGAACGGGAAGGCACAAACGGAGAAAATCTTCCTGAAACCCATGCCTTCCTCAAAAAGCTGAGGGCGCATATCGATGAAAAATTCCCCGGTGTTGCCTTTCTTGCCGAAGCCAATATGTGGCCGGAAGATTCGGCTTCCTATTTCGGCGACGGTGATGAATGTCACATGAACTATCATTTCCCTGTAATGCCCCGCATGTTCATGTCGCTGCAGCAGGAAGACCGTTACCCGATCACTGATATTTTCGACCAGACACCTGCAATTCCCGATACCTGCCAGTGGGCCATCTTCCTGCGTAATCATGATGAGCTCACGCTCGAAATGGTAACCGATGAGGAAAGGGATTTTATGTACAAGGTATATGCGAAAGATCCGAAAGCACGCATCAACCTCGGTATCCGTCACCGCCTGGCGCCGCTGATGGATAATAACAGGAACAAGATCGAACTAATGAATTCCCTGCTGTTCTCATTGCCTGGCACACCCGTGATCTATTATGGAGATGAGATCGGCATGGGTGATAATTTCTATCTCGGTGACCGCGACGGTGTTCGCACGCCTATGCAATGGTCACCCGACAGGAACGCAGGATTTTCTGAAGCTAATCCGCAGCAGCTTTATCTTCCGGTGATCCTCGACCCGGAATATCATTACGAGGCGGTGAACGTGGAAACACAACGTCGCAATACATCTTCCCTTTTCTGGTTCATGAAAAGGATGATCAACATGCGCAAGAATTATAAGGCCTTCTCCAGGGGCGATATGAAATTCCTGCAACTGGAGAACCCCAAGATCCTTGCTTTTACCCGTACCTACCAGGAAGAAACCCTGCTCATCGTCTGCAATCTTTCCAAATATGCGCAGCCGGCTGAAATAGACCTCA
>JAEYUA010000162.1 GCA_023433755.1 Bacteroidota bacterium
AATTTTTAAGCCCGAAAGGCCCGGGTACGGTTACAGATATAAGGCACTTTACCATTATCAATGATAACTGGGCATTAGCCTTCAATCCGTTTCGCAGATCCGGTACAAACTGGTATGTAAGGATGCAGGCGCAGGGTGGTTATGATTATACTTTTCAGGATACAAAGTCCGTCAATAATTATACGGTAGAAAACAGGTACCCTTTCCTGGAGCTCGGACCTAAGCTGGGGTTTGAAAAATATGTGCCTGTCAGTCTCAAATGGCAGAAGAACATGGGAGCAAGTATCACAGGCTTTTGGATCAATAGCAGAAATAGTTCAGAATCCATTTATAATGGAACTGTTAACAACCTGGCAAGGGATACTTTTCAATTTTTCCGCACTGGCTTATCAGTTTATTACGGGGTTGGCTATTTTCCTAATAACAGAACAATTCTTACTGCAGAAATTAACCTCAGCTCTTTCAATGATTTGGGCGACGACAACAATCCACAGAAATACTTATCTGCGCTAAGACCAGCTTTCCTTATGAATGCGGATTATTTTCTCGGGTATCGAACCAGGTTACAGGCCAACCTTAACTTGTTCTATGAAAAACGGTATGAAAAGGATTTGAAATTGCTGGATGGCCGTATTATAAATGGCTCCTTTTCCATTAGTCTGAAACATACAATTTTCTAATACTTTCCAAATAAAAATTCTTTGGGAAAAGACGAACAAAACCCGCTGAAATTATCGCTTCGATATAATTTTATCGACATGCGGACTAATGGCGAAAGCAATAATATTCATTAGCTAAACCACTACTTACCGTCCTTCCCGCCTCCCCGGCTTATGCCTTTTTATATTTAGCCTGGCAGTATAGATGTTCCAAAAATGGTAAGGTATCAACTAATACATGGTGGTTATGTAAACCCAATCTACAGCCGTCTGCCCGGCAATAAAAAAAATGGAGCCCCGACCTTGGTGGGGGCTCCGCGTCATCAATAAGATACAAGATTGTTATTTTAACAAACAGGACCGTTCAGTTATGGCAAATAATCCTGTAAAAAAACCTTCTTATATCAGAAGGAAAATGGATGTGAATGTTTATTAACGGGCAGGCAAACAAAAGTTAAAGGACCGGGACATTTACCCTTCCAGCCATTTAAAGACCAACTATTTATGTAATTGTGTATGTTAGCGCATCCCTATGGGAGATTATTCGTTCAACAATACCAAGTTCATGAAAAGGTTACCCTTACTCATATTATTCCTGTTTACCATCACCTCACAATGCCTGGCACAATTGAAAACATACGATGCGCAATGGAAAAAGGTTGACGAGCTGATCAACAAAAAAAGACTTCCTAAATCAGCCCTGGCAGAGGTGAAAAAAATCTATGCACTGGCCAAAAAAGAAGGCCAGCAGGCACAGGTGATCAAATCGCTGGTCTATATGACCGACCTGCAGGAAGAAACCCGTGAAGACAACGATATCGCCAGCATCAGGGAATGGGAAAAAGAGATCAGTGCCGCCAAAGAACCTGCCGCTTCCATTATGAAAAGTATACTGGCAAGCATTTACCGGGACTATCTCCAACATAACCGCTATAAATTTTATGACCGTACCACCACGGTGGCTTTCAATAAAAATGATATAGATACCTGGAGCCTGCAGGATCTTCACCAGAAGATCGGGCAATTATTCCAGGCTTCCCTGCAAAACAAAAAACTGCTGCAGCAAACCGGGCTTAGCGCTTATGATGCCATCATCATAAAAGGCGGACTTCGAACCTTACGTCCCACCCTATACGACCTGCTGGCCCACCGTGCGCTTGAATATTTTGAAAATGATGAATCTGACCTGGTCAAACCTGCCTATGCGTTCGAGATCAATCAGCCCGAGGCTTTTTCCACCCCAGAAAAATTTATCACTGTTTCTTTTCAAACAAAAGACTCCACTTCCAATCTTCATGATGCGCTCTTGCTTTACCAGGATCTGATCCGCTTCCATCTTACCGATAAAAACCCGGATGCCATGGTGGATGCAGACATCAAAAGAATCGAATTCGTCAAAAGAAATTATACGGGTCCACAGGAAGATTCTCTTTACGTCAATGCCCTTGAAGCCCTGGTCACAAAGTACCCGGCAAACGCTATCGCCAAACAGGCTTCTTTCCTGCTGGCGAGCTGGCATAATGAAAGAGCTCAAACTTATGAACCTTCAAAAGATACCTCTTACAGGTATGAACGTATAAAGGCTGTTGCCATCCTCGAAGCCGCGGTGAAAGACAGCAGCATCAAATCCGCAGGATGGGTAAACAGTTATAATTTTTTGCAACAGTTAAAGCAGGCTCATTTCTCTTTCCAGGTGGAAGGTGTAAATGTACCTGGCACTCCATTCCGTGCATTGGTTACTTATCAGAATGTAAACACCCTTCATTTGCGACTGGTAAAGATGACAGCGGCACTGAAGAAACAACTTGAATCGAGGGAAGAAGACCAGTACTGGTCAACACTCATGACCACAAAAGCAGAAAGAACCTGGTCACAGGCCTTGCCAAATACCAACGATCTGCAGGAACATAAGGTGGAAATCAAAATAGATGCATTGCCGGTTGGAGAATATTACCTGGTGGCTAGTCCGAACGAAACTTACAATGCCAAAACCAGCCTTGTTGGAGCCGGCCATTTCCATGTTTCCAATATCAGTTATGTGAGCCAGGAAGATCATTTTTTTGTTTTACATCGCGAAACAGGCTTGCCATTGGTAAATGCACAGGTGGAAGCTTATAAAAATGTTTACGATTATAATACATCAAAATACATAAGGACCACGGCAGGTAATTACAAAACAGATATCAACGGTTATTTTAAGCTGGCTCCAAATAAAGAAGAACGTTACAATAATTATTTCTTCGACATCAAACACCAGCAGGACCAGCTCAACCTGGAGGAGGCGTACTACCGTTATTACAGCAATTTCGAGGAAGCACCGAGGCAAACCATCCAGACTTTCTTTTTTACCGACCGCTCTATTTACAGGCCGGGACAGACAGTTTATTTTAAGGGCATTATTGTTTCGAGAGATAAAAATTATAGTGCGGTTGTTCCCAATAATCAAACTGTCATTAGCCTGTATGATGCCAATGGAGAAAAGAAGGATTCGCTGGTGCTTACTTCCAACGAATTTGGTTCCATCAATGGCCAGTTCAGGCTTCCGGAAGGATTGCTGAATGGCACCTTCCAGGTCCGCGATAAGGAAAGAGGCGTAGCGTATATTTCTGTAGAAGAATACAAAAGGGCTAAATTTTATGTTGAGTTTGAAAAAGTAAAAGACAGTTATAAGGTCAACGATACGGTAACGGTCTCCGGCCTTGCCAAAGCCTATGCCGGCAATAATATTGATAACGCAAAAGTGAATTACCGCGTCGTACGCAAACCCCGTTTCATTTACAGGTGGTTTTCACGGAGCTGGCTGCCACAGGTTGAAGAAATGGAGATCGTGAATGGAACGACCACTACTGATGCGACAGGTGCATTTACCATCCGTTTCAAAGCAATCCCGGATAATACCCTGGATAAAAAATATGATCCCCTCTTTGATTACCATGTGTATGCGGATATCACCGATATCAATGGCGAGACACGCAGCAGCAGCAAGGTGGTGACAGCAGGCTATAAGTCCGTGGTGATGCAACTGGTAACACCGGAAAGGATCTCTGTTGATTCTCTCAAACAATTATTCATACGTACGGAAAACATGAATGGTGAATACCAACCATCCACCATCACCGTTCAATTTCACCAGCTCACACCTGAACAAAGACTGATACGGGAACGTTTATGGGAAACACCTGACCAGTTCGTGATGACGAAGGAAGAATACATCCGCCATTTCCCTTACGATGAATACCATAATGAAACCGATCCTGCTACCTGGAATAAAACTTTAGCGTTCACCAAAACGGATACTACGCATACGGATGGATCATGGATTATCGGGAGACAAAACCTGAAAGCCGGGATGTATGAGATTACGGTAACAACAAAAGATGCCCAAGGCAATGAAGTAACAGATAAACGTTTCATTGAATTGTTTGACCGTACAGCAGGATTCATCAAACCGGAATATTTGTGGACGAAGGGAAGTAATCCCATAGAGCCCGGTGAATCCACCACTATTGAAATAGGAACTTCCGTCCAACAGGTGTTTTTGGTCAGCCAGGTAGCCAAAAAAACTCAACAGGGTTTTACAGAAGTTCCCATCGGACAAAAAGGCAAGCAGCCGATTCCTGTACTGGAGCATAATGAAGTGAATGAGGGTTTCAGGTTTACCATTTTGAATAATGAGAAACGTCCTTTTACATTCACGGCCACCGAAGCAGACCGTGGTGGTTACAGCTCGAGTTTTGTATTTGTAAAACACAACCGTTTTTACAAATACAGTGATATGATCGTGGTACCCTGGTCCAACAAGGAATTGAAAGTGGAATATGAAACCTTCCGCGACAAGACCCTTCCCGGCAGCGAAGAAAAATGGAAAGTAAAAATTACTGGATATAAAAATGAACAGGTGGCCGCTGAAATGCTGGTAAGTATGTATGATGCTTCGCTGGACCAGTTCAAACCCCACCAGTGGAACAAGCCCGGTTTATGGCCTATGAATTACAGGATGCCAGCCTGGAGTGCTGACGCGAATTTCAGGGCTATTGAATCACAGGAAAAATATTTAAATGTATCATATAAAGAGTTCAGCAAAACTTATGACCGGCTTAATTATCCCACTTATTTAAAATATCCCATCGTAACAGTTGCTTATGGAACAAAAAGGAAAAGAGCTTCTAATGAAAGAGAGGAAAGAATATCTTCCGCTGCACCAGTAGTGCAAATGGATATGGCAGTGAGAGCTGAAAGCAAGCAAATGATGAGTGCTGATACAGTCAGTAATTCTGAATTTTATGTTGAATTTGAAGACCGTGTCAATACATCTAACGATCCTGCCATCCAGGTACGTAAAAATTTCAATGAAACCGCTTTCTTTTTCCCTGAACTCAGAACAGATCCCAATGGTGCCATTGAATTCACCTTTACTGCTCCTGAAGCATTAACCCGCTGGAAGGTCCAGGCACTGGCTCATACCAAAGGCCTGGCTTTTGGTCTTGCGCAAAAAGAACTGGTTACCCAGAAAGAACTCATGGTACAGCCCAACATGCCACGTTTCGTGCGCCAGGGCGACCGCATGGAGATGAGTGCCAAGATCGTGAACCTGTCAGATAAAGAAATTACCGGTCAGGCTCAATTGCTTTTGTTTGATGCGACAACCAACCAGTCAGTGGATGGTTATTTCATCAATACTTTTCCAAACCAGTATTTCACTGTTGCTCCGGGACAAAGTGAACTGGTGAAATTCCCGATACAGGTTCCGTTCCAGTTCAGCAATACGCTGACCTGGAGAATTGTAGCGCGAAGTGAACAACTGAGTGATGGAGAGGAAAACTTTCTCCCGGTTTTATCCAATAAAATCCTGGTGACAGAAACACTGGCGCTTCCCTTGCGTGGAAATGAAACGAAAAATTTCAGTTTTGATAAACTGCTGAAATCAGGTGAAAGCGAGACCCTGCAGCATCATGCCCTGGCGGTTGAATACACTTCCAATCCTGCCTGGTATGCCGTACAGGCCCTGCCCTACCTGATGGAATATCCATACGATTGCGCGGAGCAGACCTGGAACCGTTATTATGCCAATGCGCTTGCTTCGCATATTACCAATGCCTCTCCCAAATTGCGACAGGTATTTGAAAAATGGAAGAACACAGATACGGCAGCCTTGTTATCTGCTTTGCAGAAAAACGAGGAATTCAAATCAGCCATCCTGGAAGAAACACCCTGGGTGCTGGCAGCCAAAACAGAAACAGAACAGAAAAAGAATATCGCCATCCTGTTTGATATGGTACGTATGAGCACGGAACTTTCATCAAGCCTTGAAAAGCTCAAGCAAATGCAGACATCCGGCGGTTCTTTCACCTGGTTCAAAGGCGGACCTGAAGACCGTTACATTACCCAGTACATTGTAACGGGAATGGGCAGGTTGAAAAAACTGGGATTACAATCTGAAAACTTCGCTTCCATCTATAAACCAGCCATCGCCTACCTTGACAGGAAGATCACACAAGATTATAAGAACCTGGTGAAATCAAAAGCAAAGTTGACAACCCAGCCTTCAGGTGATATCCAGGTGCAGTACCTCTACATGCGCAGCTTCTTCCCGGAGCTACCCGTACCTGCATCCGCTAAAACCGCGTATAACCATTACCGGAACCAGGCTAAAAAATTCTGGATGCAGCAGGGAAAATCCACCCAGGCCATGACCGCTTTGGTCTTATCAAGAACGGCTGATAAGATTACACCTGCAGCTATTTTGAAATCGCTGAAAGAAACCTCCATCCTGCACGAAGAACTCGGCAGGTACTGGAAGGACAACCAGTTCGGACTGAGCTGGCGCTGGTCACAGGCACCTATCGAAACGCAGTCATTGATGGTGGAAGCTTTCAATGAGATCTCAAAGGATATTACTACAGTTGATGAATTAAGGACCTGGCTGATCAAAAACAAGCAAACCAATAACTGGAGAACAACCAAGGCAACTGCTGATGCCTGCTATGCGATGTTGTTGCAGGGCACCAACTGGCTTGACCATGCACCTGTTGTACAAATTCAGTTAGGAACTACGACCATTAATAGCAACTCAGATGCAGAAGCGGGAACAGGTTATTTCAAACAAAACATACCTGTTGAAAGGATACAGCCAGCTATGGGAAATATTTCAGTGAAGGTTTCAGGAAATGAAAATACACCCACCGCTTCTTCATGGGGTGCGGTGTACTGGCAGTATTTTGAAGACATGGATAAGGTGACCACAGCCTCAACTCCATTGAAACTTGAAAAGAAATTATTCATTGAGAAAAATTCTGACCGCGGCCCGGTTCTTACGCCGGTTACCGATGGCATGAACCTGCAGGTAGGTGATAAAATCACCGTCCGCATTGAACTGCGTGTAGACCGTGACATGGAATATGTGCACATGAAGGACCTGCGTGCCTCCGCACTCGAGCCTGTGAATGTTTTGAGTGGATACAAATGGCAGGGCGGACTGGGATATTATGAATCCACCCGCGATGCCAGCACCAATTTCTTTTTCAATCAATTGAGGAAGGGGAGTTATGTTTTTGAATATTCATTATTCGTAACACATACCGGCAACTTCAGTAACGGCATCACAACGATTCAGTGCATGTATGCACCTGAGTTTAGTGCGCATTCGGAGGGAGTGAGGATTTCTGTTGATTGATTACATGAGACGTGAAGCGTGAGGCGTGAGACGTGAGGTGCCTGAAAGTACTGTGAGCATGATGTAAATCGTTAGGATTAACTGAAGGTTTCAAAAAAAATGTTCAGTTAGTTCGTAATCGGTAGTAATACTTTGAACTTAAACTGGTTAAATAAAAGTTGTGCCTTATTTGCTAATCATGCGTGATAACAT
>JAEYUA010000214.1 GCA_023433755.1 Bacteroidota bacterium
CCCCGGAGCGGGTAAAACGGGGAAATTTCCTTATGTAAAACGGAAAAACTCCCGGAGGGTTGGTCAGTCCATCCTTCATTTTGTTTTTTGAGTTTAAAAAAAATATCTTTCCCACTTAATAAACGCCTGATTCAATTCAGATTACTGCTTAAATGATTGGTCAATGAATATCAAGTTCCGGTTAACGGTGATGAGTTTTTTCCAGTTCTTTGTCTGGGGTGCCTGGCTGATCACGATCGGCACCTATTGCCTAAATGCCAAAGGCTGGACCTTTCCCCAGTTCGGCGCTATCTTCTCAACACTCGCTTTATCCTCTCTTTTTATGCCTGCACTGACAGGTATCATAGCTGATAAATGGGTCAATGCAGAAAAACTGTATGGAGTGCTTCACCTGCTGTATGGTGCCATTCTTTTTTACGTACCACAGGTAGATGATCCCGATACATTTTATTACGTCATTTTCGCGGCGATGATCTGCTATATGCCAACCATATCCCTTTCTAACGCTATCGCCTATACGATTTTAAAAAGAGAGGGACATGATGTGGTAAAATCATTTCCTCCTATACGGGTTTGGGGAACCGTTGGCTTTATCATTGCCATGTGGGTCACCAACCTCACGGGCAGCAAGGATGATTCCATGCAGTTTATCATAGGTGGCGTGGCAGCTATATTTCTGGGTTTGTTTTCATTCACCCTGCCCAAATGCCCTCCGCCGAAAGTGATCGCTAAGGGAGCCAGTATCATAGAACAACTGGGCCTGAAGGCCTTCAGTCTTTTTTCCAGCTACCGCATGGCCCTGTTCTTTATTTTTTCCATGATGCTGGGCGCCGCCCTGCAACTCACCAATATGTACGGGGATTCCTTCCTCAGCGGATTCGAGGGTAACCCGGAGTACAAAGAATCTTTCGTGGTTAAATATTCCACCATCATTCTTTCTATCTCACAGATGTCTGAGACCCTTTTTATTCTTACCATTCCCTTCTTTCTAAAAAGATTTGGTATCAAGAATGTAATGTTGTTTGCCATGCTGGCCTGGGTATTGAGATTCGGGTTCTTTGCTTACGGTGATCCTTCACCAATGGGAACCATACTGATCATCCTCTCCTGCATCGTTTATGGAATGGCCTTCGATTTCTTTAATATTTCGGGGTCTTTGTTTGTTGAAACCAACACTGACCCGGGTATCAGGTCAAGTGCGCAGGGACTTTTTATGATGATGACCAATGGAGTAGGAGCCTGGCTGGGCAGCAAAGTGAGCGGGATCGTGATCGATGCGTATTTTATTGCCCCGGATGGCGCAAGGGACTGGCAGGGCATCTGGCTGAGTTTTGCGGGTTATGCCCTTGTGGTGGCAGTCTTATTTGTGATCCTCTTCCGGTACCGGCATACACCTACGAAGGAGGGAAATGAACAGTCGATTTTGATGGGGCATTGAGTTAGCTGCTAGCTTCTAGCTGCTAGCTGCGAGAGGGTGTTTCAAATTCAGGAATAGCTGTAATATAGCTTACTTGAAAATGCAAACGAATGCAGGCATAAAGTCTTGCAGCTTGCAGCTTGCAACTTGAAGCTCAATAAAAAAATCCCGGTCACAAGACCGGGACTTTTTTCTTCTATGCTTTATCAGCTCATGTGCGCTTCGATCTTTTTTACAAAATTTCCTTTGGGCTGGGCGCCTACCAGTTTGTCAACCACCTGCCCGTTTTTAATGAACAGGATAGCGGGAATGGAAGTGATGCCATAGTTCATGCTCACCTGCGGATTCTCGTCAACATTGATCTTACCGACATTAACCTTGCCCGCGTATTCTTTGGAGAGTTCTTCAATCACCGGGCCGATTGCACGGCAGGGGCCGCACCATTCCGCCCAGAAATCAACAACTGTTAGTTTATCTGAACCGAGTACTTCTGTTTGAAAATTTGAATCTGTGAATGCTTGTGCCATAATTGTATTTATTTAATAAGACAAACGATAATGGGTAACTGCAAATTTAGCTCCAACCGGATCTTTTATGCTGATTTGTCACCGGTAAGGACAACAGTGTAAAATTATCCAGCCACTCCGGCTCCTCTTCATCTTTCTTTCTATCAGTCCATAGATAAAATTAATATCACACCGGCACCACCTGCACTTCTATTTCAGGTTTCAGATCAAGGAACTGTACCAGTTCATCATTCATTTCCACGCCACTGTCCATGGTAACCAGGTTGGCCCTGAGCTGGTTCTTGGGTTCGGAAACGATGATGCGGAGACTGGTCTTGCCTGGAAATTTTTTAACATTCTCTGATAAAAATGTTACGGTCTCCCTTTCAACATTCCTTACATTTAACTCCAGTTGCAATTGTTTGGTCAACTGTTTTTTAATGTTCTCCGCCAGTGCCAAACTACTAAGCTTGTATTCGAACTCTGACTTATTGAACCTTTGTTTGAATGACCCGGTGAGGAACACGGCCTGGCCCTGCTGCAGGTAGGCATTGTACTTTACATAGTCATCGCCAAATAAAACCAGTTCCGTTTTTCCTGAATAATCCTCCAGGATAAATGAGCCGAACTTGTTTCCCTGCCTTGAGATCCTGTGGTTGGCCACCGACACCAGGGCCAGCAGTTTGTAGGTTTTACCTGCCGATGCCAGCGTCTGTGAATCCTTTACCTCGTTAAAATCCTGGATGGTGGTGATACCGTAATGCCGGATCTCAAATTTATAATGATCCAGCGGGTGGCCGCTGAGATAGATCCCCGTAACCTCTTTTTCCCGGTCAAGCTGCTCGGTCAGGCTCCATGGCGGACAATTAGGAATGTGCGGAGGTTTGATATCCATCACCGCGGGCAGGTCACCAAAAAGTGTATTGGTGGTGTTGATACTCTGCGCCTGTACCACGCTGCCATACTTGGTGATCTTCTCCAGGCCGGTTTGGGTTTCTCCTTCCGCCACACAGAAATACTGGGCCCTGTGCAGTTGCCCGAATTCGTCGAAGGCCCCGGCATAGATCAAACTTTCAAGAGTCCTTTTATTCACGGATCTCTGGTTCACCCGCTTGATGAAGTCAAACGGATCCTTGTACCTGCCGTCTTTTTTTCTTTCAGAAATAATATTTTCAATAGCATTTTCACCTACCCCCTTGAGTCCTCCCAGTCCAAAGCGGATCTCACCGGCTTCATTCACGGCAAAGCCCTTGAGCGATTCATTGATGCTTGGCCCGAGCACTTTTAATCCCATCCTTTTACATTCCTCCATGAAGAAGGTAAGTTTCTCAATGGCACCTGCGTGGTTTAAAACCGCAGACATGTATTCAGCAGGGTAGTGGGCTTTGAGGTAGGCGGTCTGGTAAGCCACGAAAGCATAGCAGGTAGAGTGTGATTTATTGAAGGCGTACTGGGCAAAGGCTTCCCAGTCACTCCAAACCTTCTCCAGCACCTTGGCAGGATGACCCTTGGAAGAAGCCCCCTCAATGAATTTGCCTTTCATTTTATCCAGGGTCTTCCGGTCCTTTTTACCCATGGCCTTCCGGAGTACATCGGCATCACCTTTGCTGAATCCCCCGATCTTCTGGGCCAGCAGCATCACCTGCTCCTGGTACACCGTGATACCATAAGTTTCTTCCAGGTATTCCTTCATCTCCGGGATATCGTAGCTCACTTCTTCCAGCCCGTGTTTGCGATCGACATACCTTGGAATGTAGGCCATCGGGCCCGGACGGTAGAGGGCATTCATGGCGATCAGGTCCGCGAACTGGTCGGGTTTCAGTTCTTTCAAATACTTCTGCATTCCCGGACTTTCAAACTGGAAGGTAGCAATGGTATCACCACGTTGATACAGCTCGTATGTCGTTATGTCATCTAAAGGAATATTATCAATGTCAATCTCAACTCCATGATTTTCACGTATTAACTGAAGGGCATCTTTAATTATTGATAAGGTCTTCAAGCCCAGGAAGTCCATTTTGATTACACCGGAATCTTCAATGATGGAACCTTCGATCTGGGTGATGCAAAGGTCTGTATCCTTGGAGGTGAAAACGGGAATGAGTTCAGTCAGATCCTTTGGGGCGATGATGATTCCCGCGGCATGGATGCCGGTATTCCGGACAGAACCTTCCAGTCTTTCTGCGATATGAAGTACATCAGTGGGAAGACCTTTGCCATGATAAATCTCCCTCAGCTTTTTGGCGTTCTCCACATCTTCACTACTGTAATCTGCATCCAGTGGCGACTCACCATCCTTGGCGGTGAGTGGTGCATGCAGCATGCGATGGAGCTTGGTACCGGGACGGTCGGAGACCAGTTTGGCCAATGCATTGGATTCGGGCAGCGGCAGATCCATCACCCTTGCCACATCCTTGATACTCATCTTGGCAGCCATGGTACCATAGGTCACTATCTGGGCCACCTGGTTCTTGCCATATTTTTCAACCACGTAATCAATCACTTTCTGGCGTCCCACATCATCAAAATCCGTATCAATATCCGGCATGCTCTTCCGGTCAGGATTCAGGAATCTTTCAAAAAGCAGTTTGTATTTGATCGGGTCAATATTGGTGATGCCGATGCAATAGGCAACCACGCTGCCTGCTGCGGATCCGCGTCCGGGCCCTACAAAGACCCCAAGCTGCCTTCCGGCTTTAATAAAATCTGATACGATCAGGAAGTAACCCGCGAAGCCCATGTTTTTAATAGTGAACAATTCGAAATCGATCCGCTCCCGGATCTCTTCCGTGATCTCCGAATACCGGTTGCGGGCGCCTTCATAGGAAATGTGTTTGAGGTATTCCCACTGGTTCAGGTTGGCATCACTGTGTACCTGGAATTCTTTTGGGATCGGGAAGGCTGGAAGCAGGATGTCACGCTTCAGGTTCAGCAATTCCACCTTATCAACGATCTCGTTGGTATTATCGAGTGCTTCGGGAAGGTCTTTGAAGGCCTTCGCCATTTCTTCGGTCTTCTTAAAATAGAACTGGTCATTAGGAAAGGCGAAACGTTTATCCTTGATGAGGATATCATCGTCACTGAATTCACGAAGAGCCGGAGTGGCTACTTTTTCACCTGTGTTGATGCAGAGCAGGATGTCGTGGGCGGTAAAATCATCCTGGTTCACATAATGGGAGTCGTTGGAGGCAATGATCTTCACATTATGCTTCCTGGCAAACTTGATGAGCACCTCGTTCACCCGGTCCTGCTCCGCCATTCCATGCCGCTGGAACTCCACGTAAAAATCTTCTCCAAATAAATTCAGCCACCACTTGAATTCCTTTTCCGCCTCATCTTCAGATTTTTTAAGGATCGCCTGGGGCACCATGGCGCCAAGGCAACAGGTGGTGGCAATGAGTCCTTCGTGGTATTGTTCAATTAAGTTTTTATCGATTCGAGGGTACTTACCATAGAGTCCTTCCATATAACCTAAAGAAGTGAGTTTCGTTAGGTTACGATATCCTGTTTCATTTTTTGCAAGAAGTATCTGGTGGAAGCGCTGGTCCTTTTCATCCTTGGTAAAACTCTTGCGGTGACGGTCGCTGGTCACATAAAATTCGCAACCTACAATAGGTTTTACTTTGGGTTTTCCATGTTCGTCCAGGTGTTTATACGCCTGTGCTACAAATTCAAAAGCACCGAACATATTTCCATGATCGCTGATAGCAAGAGCAGGCATGCCATCCTCAATTGCTTTTTTATAGAGGGAAGGAATGGAAGCGGCCCCATCCAGTAAGGAGTATTGGGTATGAACGTGTAAATGAGAAAATTTCATGAGATCAGCACTTATTTAAACAGACTCACCGGGGGCCATTCCGGTTGCCCGGTATGGTTGATCCGTATCAAATTAATTGGGAATGAAGATGTAAGACTGCAAGTTACTGGCAATAGTGGCAATAATAGCTAAGAAAGAGCGTTGATTTTAATCCACAATCTGTGGGAAAAATTTTATATTTTCGTCACCATCCAAATCCACCTAAAGAAAGCCAAATGAGAAAATCTTGCTTTTTCATACTGATCATGCTGATTGCCGCGGGTTCGCTTACATCCGCAAATGCGCAGAAGAAAAAATCAGAACCAGCCGCCCGCTCGGAAGTTAAATTCCTGGAGGAGATTTCGGTTGAACCTGCACCCCTGCCTGCCACTGCCTCTGATCCCAAGGCTGCTTTTTCAAAATCGCTTTTCACCAGTTCACCCAAGTCCACTGCAAATAATATAAGTGCACCAGCCAGTTCATCTATTGAAGCGGCCAACGCCCTTCAGTTCAAATATGCATTGCTGCTAGATACAGAAGTAGAGCAGGTTCAGAATATCGACCTGTTTAGTATGATCGACGAATGGTTTGGCACCCGTTACCGCTACGGTGGTTCCACCAAGGACGGGATTGATTGTTCTGCCCTTATGCAAATCCTTTATTCGGATGCTTACGGTGTAAGCCTGCCCCGCACAGCAAGAGAGCAATTTGGCTTCTCCAAAAGAATTTCCCGTGCGGAGATCCGTGAGGGTGACCTGATTTTCTTCAATACCACCGGGGGTGTTTCCCATGTGGGCATGTATCTTCAGAATAATAAATTCGTACACGCTTCTTCCGGCAATGGCGTTACCATCAGTGATCTTTATGATGATTACTGGATGCGCAAATTCATTGGAGTCGGTAGAGTTGAATCCGCATTACTTACCGCTTCACTCAAACCCTGAGTTTTTTCCTGACCGTTTGTAGCACCGGCTGAAGGTCGGGTGAAAGTTTCATGAGGAAGGTTCCGCCTGCAAACAGCACACAGAATACAACGCTCCTGGTTATGATCCAGGGAAAGCCCTGCTGGTACCTGAACAGGTAATAACAGAACAGGTAAGCCCCTGCGGCCAGCACCAGGGTAAGCAGGGTTTTGTAGGTGAAGGGTTGCATTTTAAATTTTTTCCAGAGAAAAATATAGCGGATCCCGTTGTACACGGTAAAGGTGATGAGGTTGGACACCGCGGGACCTACCACTCCAAGGTGCCGGGTAAGTTGCCAGGTAACCGGTATGGTGAGCGCCAGCAACACCACGCCGCTGATAAAATCAAATCGCCAGTATGTGGAGGTTGTAATAATCTGCGCGTTCACTCCCGTTCCCATGTCAATGATCCGGGTGAGTCCTATAAAAAAGAAAACCCACTTGGCCAGCCTGTAATCTTCCTGCAATTTGAAAGTGGTGATCATATCATCAAAATTCATCCAGATGAGGCAGAACAGGGCGCTGGCAAAAAGAAGCTGGTTGATGGCTGAGTGCTGGTAGATTTTAAAGATCTTCTTCAGGTTCTTATCCCTCCAGGAATGGGAGAGGGCGCCAACGGATGCTGAAATGATCGCTCTTTGCGGTGCCTGCATGAGGCTTGAAAAGTTCTGGGCCAGTGTAAAAATGCCCGCAAAGCCCATTCCATTGGGAAGTACAGCGGCGATAATGATTGTATCCAGCACACTCGCAATATTCAATACAAGCCCGCCTCCCCAGAAAAAAATGGCAAGAGGCAGGATCTTCCTGAAAAATTTCCGGGTGACCCTGCTGATTTTAAAATTGAAATGCAGCACACCCTTACGCATGAAATAGATGAGCAGGTAAGTTGCCAGCGCCAGGTAGGTAAAGGCATAGATCGTTACAAATACATCAAAACTTTCAATGAGGCGGTAACTGATCAGCACAATCAGCACGGTGAGGAATAAACGGAAAACCACTTCCCTGAGAATATTACTCAGTACGGCCTTGCGTTGTTGCCAGGCATAAGCTTCCATGATCATGTACAGGGTGTAGCCGAATCCGAACAAGAAGGTCCAGTAATAATACTGGAGCAATTGGGGTGAGTTGGCAAAGATCCTGTTGGCAATCAGGTTCTTCATCAGCAGGCCAATCAACAGTACCAATCCAAAACCCGCGCAGGGAATGATCAGTGCCCAGGTCATCTGGTCATTTTTCCTGTTGGGCAGGTGCGCATTGTAATAAGGAAAGAATTTGGCTACATAGGCCGGCATGCCCAGGCTTGCCACGGAAAACATGATGTTGGCAAAGGCAATGAAAATACCTGTGATCCCGAATTGCTCCTTGGTAAGACCACTGCCTTCCCGCGTAAACAGCCAGGTATTAAAAAAGCCCAGCGCAAATCCAAAGTACACGATGAGGGAGGAAATGATGCTTTGCCTGCGGATGGTGCTCATTGAGGAGTAAAGATAAGAGAGAAGTCAGTAGTCTGAAGTCTGAAGTCAGTAGTCAATTAGTTCAAAGTTGAAAGTTTAAAGTCGGTGTCATCAGGGAATGGAGTGTATTTTTTAGTCGGCTTGCCAGCCGAAGCTTTAGCGTAGGCTGGAAGTCCGAAGTCAGTAGTCACGACTCACGATTCACGACTACCGACTACCGACTTCCTCCTATCCCTTCTTTACTTTCACATAAAAATTCGGATCAACGGTAATTCCTGAAAAATCCTTTCCTTCCCATTTTATTTTTTGTTCAGCCGTGGTTGGGTGGATCCATTGACCGTTCGTGAGTTTCACCGGCATATCAAAACCAGGTATACAATTGGTCCATTTGAATTTTAGTGTTTCATCATCTGCCTTGAGTTCCAGCTCAGGGATCTGCGTGGTTTTGAGATACTGTTCAAACACCTTCGCAAAATTGATCCCTGATTTTTCACTGATATAATTTTCTACCTGCCAGGAATGAA
>JAEYUA010000272.1 GCA_023433755.1 Bacteroidota bacterium
CTGTGATACTCTGGAAATTTTTCTGTCATCAGTTCCTCACCGCGGCTCCATACAAACAGTTCACCATTTCTTTTAATGATCTGTCCGCGTATGCCATCCCATTTCCATTCAGCCTGCCAGTCCGCAGGATTACCAAGCGATTCTTTGATTTCGTTTTCTTCAATGGCATAGGCCAGGTAAAAAGGATAGGGCTTTGACCAGTCGGTGGATAAATTATCAGCACTCAAAAGTTCTGAAAAACCAACAGTTGATGGATCCCAGTTGCCGCTGATCCTATGAGCAATTACAGAAGATTCAAGTGAAACGGTTTTTGCCAGCGCGTTCACCATCAGCGTTTGGGAAACGCCGATCCTGAAACCACCGGTGATCAGTTTATTGAAAACAAAACGTTCATCAAAATCCATTTCCATCCATGCATCCAGGATGAACTGTTTGCGTATGGCCTCTGGTTGTTTTTCCAGTTCTTTTAATTTTTCGATATACCACCAGAGAGGATGGTCTTTGGAAGGATAGGTTTTATCAGGCAATAATAGTGTTATTGTTTCTGCCAGATCACCAACAACATGGTAGGATTCTTCGAACAACCAGAAAGGAAGGCCTATCATTTCCACAGCATAGGTGGCCAGTTGCGTGGTGTTGACCATTCTTTTGGGACGACGGCCGCTGAAGATGGCAATCACCCAAACCTTATCCCTGTCATCAGCAGCAGAAAAATATTCTGTCAGCACCCTGAGTTTTTCATTGGTCCTTGTAGTACTACCCAGGCTCATGACAAGTGTGGCAAATACTTTCATTAACTACCGGGGTTTTGATCAGTAATTACATCATCATCCGGCTGAACAGAACCTGGTTCTTCGGCCAGCAGGGGTTCCTCGGTTTCATCACCGTATTGGGTTTTTACCTCTTTGGATTGAATACCCTGTTCATTGAGATACCTGGTAAAAACTGACTGGAAACCATGAGTGGTGTAAACGCATTCCGCTTGAGTGGCCTTGCAGGAAGCGATCAGTCCATCCCAGTCGGCATGATCACTGATCACAAACCCGGCATCGGCATTCTTACGTCTTACATTACCTCTTACCTGCATCCACCCGCTGCAAATACCAATTTCGTATGGCGCGAATCTTTTGATCCATGGTGTTCCTTCAGCGCCCGAGGGTGCGATCACCACACTTCCCTTCAATTCTTCTTTTGGAACATCAAACACTCTTTTTACCACTGGTAATTTCCATCCTGCATTCACAAGCGCCATGTGAACATTGTAAACTGCACCGTGCACAAAAATCTTATCGGTCATTTCTGATACCGGTAACAATAATCTTTGTGCTTTACCGAGGCTGTAAGCAATCAGTATGGAAGTTTTTCCTGATGCCTGGTTGCGGCCGATCCAGTTTTTTACACCATCATATATTTCTGATTGCGGGCGCCATTTGTAAATGGGAAGACCGAAAGTCGATTCGGTAATGAAGTTGTGGCATTTCACAGGTTCGAACTGCCCGCTCAATCCATCGTTCTCGGTTTTATAATCACCACTGATCACCCAGATTTCTCCATTGTATTCCACGCGAACCTGTGAAGAACCGATGATATGACCGGCAGGGAACAGGCTTACCCGGACCCCGTTGAGATAAACGGTTTCTTTCCAGCCAATGCTTTCGTAATGATTGGGGCCCAGCCGGGTTTGGAGAATGGGTTTGGTATCATGATGGCAGAGGTAGGATTTGCTGCCCCAGCGGGCATGATCGCTATGACCGTGGGTGATCACCGCTTTATTTACCGGTTTCCAGGGATCAATATAAAAATCACCCGCGCGGCAGTATAGACCTTTATCTGTGAATTCGATCAGCAAGTTTCAATAATTACAGGGAATGAATTCAACAACTGGGCCACGGACTAGCCCGATAGTTAGTAGTGTTTTCCTGTCACCACGATATTATTTTCCTGAAAACTCAACCTTATTAGACTGAATTTTATAATAAAACGATTTGTCTATTTAACCGCAGAGAACGCGAAGTGCGCAGAGAAAGCGCAAAGAATGGTCGATGCTACTTTGCGCTTTCTTGGCGTTCTCCGCGCTCTCTGCGGTTAGTTGAATTTATTATTTGTCGACAAGTCGGATAGTCTAAAGCAAAGGAAATCTTCATTGACTTCAGGTGTAGAACTGTAACCCGATTTTTTCAAAAAAGAATAAAAGAGATTTACCTATCAATACAACACATTCTTAGTTCCACCTATCACCTTGATAAAATAGAGGTATTTGTTCTCAAAATAATCCAGTGTCATGGCTGACCTGTCCTTGAAAACGGGCTGGATATCCATGGGTGTGAGCACTACATTTCCTTTGCGGGTAAGATTTGAAGCAATGTCCTTGCGGGTATCTAATAATAGAAGCCCAAACCTTAACATGGTTTCATAACCTCTAAAAAACATTTCCCCCGGTCGCACAGTCATTTCATTGCTGAAGACTGAACTGAGGTCCGTTTCAAGTGGAGTGCCCCTGTTATAAAAAAACGGTGTTGAGTAAATCATTTCCAGTGTTGCCAGGTCCTTCTGGGCCAGGTTGAAATTATCCCAGGTTGGCATACCCATTACAAGAGAAGGATAGATCCTGTTCAATTGCGCCATTTGTTTGGCCAGCCTGATGCCAAAACTCTCTTCCAGCGTACCCGTGATCACAATGTTCTTACGGCTGCTGTCAAGATGCGCAACCAGGTCCCGCGGTGAAAAATTTGGATTCAGATCCACGAATTTAATATCCAGCTTACTGGCCATGGTGGCTTTCGAAAAATCCACCAGGTGGTTTTTGATCTGGTCTTCCTGCAGTCCCGGTTTCCTGAATACGATCACTTTTTCGGTGGGATGATAACGCTGCAGGAAGCGGTATATGCCTTCCACGTGAGACTGCAATGTAGTGTTGAGCACCACGAGGTAAGGATTATTATTCACGCCCGCATCATTGGGAAGCGTGGCTGATATGAAGGGTATTTTTTTCTTTTGCGCCGCATCTGCCAGTAACCGGGTCTCAGTTACGTTGGAATGGGCTATGATCATTTCCACTTCTTCCATCTCTGGTTTATCAAGCAGGGCATTGATGGATTCTTTACCTCGTGTATCATAAAGAAAAATCTCGAGCGGCGCTCCTCTTTTACCCAATGAATCCAGCGCTGCTTTTACACCATAATAAAAATCCATTCCCGGAACGGCGAACCTGGCACCGGTTTTTTCAAACCTGAAATTTCCGCGGGCATCAAAAACCGAATCAAGATAAAGGGGTGTAAAAACGGCTACCTTATGCCTGGGGGGTTCCTGGGCAGACAGACGTGGAG
>JAEYUA010000302.1 GCA_023433755.1 Bacteroidota bacterium
TTGACTGCGATAGAATTACCTTCGCGCTGCCTGTTTCATTGGTGATGATCCCTTCAATCACATAGCGAGGCTGGTTCTCTCCCAGGTCAAGGTCTATCACCTTTCTGCAAGAGGTGAACAATGCGCAGCTTACCAGTATCATCATAAAGGTCTTCATGGCTTAGAATTTAAAATGATAAGTGATGGATGGAATGAAGGTGAACAGCGAGGTTTTGACAGCTTCCGTTTTCTGGGGATCGTCTTCACTTTCCCTGAAACTGATCTGCCAGGCATTCGCCCGGCCGTAAGCGTTATACAAACTGAAATTCAGTTCCGAACTAAACTTCCTGCCTTTCTTCAGAATCTTCGTTGCTCCAAGGTCGAGCCTGTGATAATGGGGCATGCGGTGCGCATTCCTGCTGCTGTAGGAAAAATAAACCTCACCATCGATCATGTATTTTCCATCTGGGTAGGTAACTGCATCACCGGTGTAGTAGATCCAGTTGGCTGAGAGCGTCCACCTGCTGTTAAGCTGGTAAATGCCTACTATGGCGATATCATGCGTGCGGTCCTGGCGTGCATTATACCATTGGTTATTGTTGATACCATTGATCTTTCTTTCAGTTTTGGATAAGGTGTAACTGATCCAGCCATTCAGGCGGCCTGTATGTTTTTTCACCAACCATTCAATTCCATAAGCCCTTCCTTTCCCAAATAACAATTGAGTTTCTATCGCTTCATTCGAAAATATCCTGGCACCATTGCGGTAGTCTACCTGGTTCTGCATGGACTTATAGTAAGTTTCGGCAGACAATTCATACTGTTCACCCAGGCTTTTATAATATCCAATAGACCATTGGTCTGCTATGCCAGGTTGAATGATATTGGTACTGGCCACCCATTTATCAGTGGGAGAGGTAGTAGTGGAGCCTGAAATGAGATGCAGGTTCTGGACGTTACGGGTATAGGACGCCTTGATGGAACTGTTAGAGGAGAGGAGGTAACTGATAGAAAGACGTGGTTCAGGATTCCAGTAGGTTTTCACCACTTCTCCTTTTTGATAGCGGATGGTATCAGTCACCCTTCCCTGGTTGTCAAGGTTATAATAATCTCCCTGCCCCAGGATGGTAAATGCGGATAAACAGAATCCCAGAACCATTTGCAGGTTGTCAGAAATGCTCCACTGGTCGCTAGCATACAGGGCATTATCCAGTGAATAACGGTTTTGCAAACCCTGTGCAATGGAACCGCTGGTGGAGGTCACTGAAATTTCTCCCGGCCTGATGGTATGATGAATCGCATTCACACCCATGAGTAAAGTATGGTTGCTGCCGGCATGCCATTGAAATTCCTGTTTCAGGTTCCAGTCACGGATCCTTGAAGTGATCCGGTAGCCGGCAGATTCTGAATTGATATTGATCCGGTAATCATAATTACTGTGAATGAGTGAGGTGTTGGCAAACAGCCTGGTATTGAAAATATGATTCCAGCGGAGTGTTCCCGTGGCATTGCCCCAGTCTATGCCTGTGAGCTTGTCCTGTTTCAAAACATCCCTTCCAAAATAACCCGACAGATAAAGCCGGTTATTTTCATTCAATTGAAAATTGACCTTGGCATTAAGGTCATAAAAATAAAGTTGTGCTTTTCGAAGCGTTCTGTCGCCCAGCAGTTTCAGAAAAACATCGGCATAGGTTCTCCTGCCAGACAGGAGGAAGGAGGAGCGGCCTTTCTGCAGGGGTCCTTCCAGGTTCAGCCTGGAAGCGATCAGTCCTATGCCACCGCTCATGCCAAATTCCTGGTTATTGCCATCATTCATTTTGATGTCAACCACTGATGACAGCCGGCCCCCGTACTGCGCGGGCATGCCACCTTTATAGAGTGTTACATTTTTGATGGCGTCTGAATTGAAAGTGGAAAAGAATCCAAACAGATGAGAGGCATTATACACAGGCGCTTCATCCAGCAGCACCAGGTTCTGGTCGGCGGCGCCTCCCCGAACATAAAAACCACTGTTACCCTCACCTGCAGATTTAACACCGGGTAACAACTGCATGGTCTTGAGCACATCCCTTTCTCCAAATAATACAGGCACATTGCGGATCTCTGCCACGTTAATCCTTTCCATACTCATTTGTGGCGTGCGTAAATTTCTTTGCCGCCTGTCAGATCTGACAATAATAGTCTCGAGGTCGCGGCTGAGATCTTCCAAAATGAGATCAAGGCGGGTGTCAGAATGGTAGGTGATTTCTTTTTCCAGAGGTTTTTTTCCAACTGCAGTTACCAGGATGGTTTGTTTTCCGGAAGGCAGCTCTATCGAATAGAAACCATATTCATTGGATGTGGTCCCGGTGCCCGTACTGCTGTTTACAATAGAAGCGCCGATGATGGTTTCACCATTAGTAGTTGTAATAGTTCCATACACACGAATAGTTTGCGCGGAAGCCAGTAAGGGAAATGTGAGTAATAGTAGGATGAGGCATCGTTGATGCATGGCAGGAGATTAAGTGTCAAAATTAAACCCTGCCAGTTTGTGTGTACAGAAACTACATCAGCGGAAAAGATGGGTTAGCCTGCTTCATTGATATCATACACCACCACTTTTTCCCAAAGATGACTGTACTGGCTGATGAATGCCTGGTGAAGCGGGTGTGCCTGGTAGGCAGCCTGGTCTTCCAGGCTATTAAAGAATAAAAGTTCTGAAACATGGTAGCTGTTGTCCACCACCTCACGTTTTTCCGTGGAGGCCGGTATGCCTGCGTATAATTTTTTAACCTGGCTGATCTTTTTAAGGCTTTTAACGCCCTGGAGCAGCAATTGCTGGTTGGCTGGGGAAGGATCTTTGAGCCAGAAAAACACCTGGTGGATGATGTAGGTTTTTTTGCCAGTGTTAATATTTCCTGCAAGGATGCCTGCCCCTGCCAGTGCGGATGTGGTAATAAATTGTCTCCTGCTGCCTGTTTTCATGATCTGTGGTTTGATACAAATTAAAGAGTTATTGCAGTTCTTTGCAGTAGAATCATTTTCATCAAAAAAGAAAAGGCATTATGGAACCATTACAAAACAAAGTTGCCTATATCACAGGTGGCAGTAAGGGAATCGGCTTTGGCATAGCAAAAGCATTATTGGAACAGGGCATGAGGGTGGCCATTACCAGTCGTGATGAAAAAGCAGCAAGAGATGCTGCTGCAAGGTTAAGTAAAGACCCTTCACGCATACTCGCGTTAAAGTCTGATGTGTCGGATAAAGGATCTGAACAGCGTTCGGTGCAGGAGATCATCAATCATTTTGGCCAACTTGATGTTGTGATTGCCAATGCAGGTGTGGGACATTTCGCATCCATTGAAGAGTTGACGGAAGAACAATGGAATCAGACCATTGATACAAATCTCACAGGTGTATTTCATACGGTAAAGGCCTCCATTGACGCATTAAAACAAAGCAGGGGATATTTCATCACCATCGCCAGCCTGGCCGGAACCAATTTTTTTGAAAAAGCATCAGCCTATAATGCATCCAAATTCGGACTTGTAGGTTTCACGCAGGCCGTGATGCTGGATCTCAGGAAATATGGCATCAAGGTCACGACCATCATGCCCGGATCAGTAGCCACTTATTTTAATGATCATACACCATCAGAAGCAGATGCCTGGAAAATACAGCCCGAAGATATTGGCCAGATGGTGGTGGACCTGCTGAGGATGCACCCGAGGACACTGCCGAGTAAGATTGAAGTGAGGCCGTTGAAGCCGGGATCGTGAGATGGTAGTCAGTAGTCGGTAGTCGGAAGTCGTGAATGGTGAGACGTGAGACGTGAGACGTGAGTCGGAAGTCGTGAGACGTGAGACGTGAGTCGTGAGATCAGCGCGGCCGACTTTGAACTTTCAACTTTGAACTTTTTACTGGCTACTGACTACTGACTACCGACTACCGACTCACGCCTCACGCCTCACGCCTCACGATTCACCATTCATTAATTTGCATTATGAAACCTGAAGAGATCATCGCTGCACGCAGCAACAATATTTGTGAATTGTGCGGGTCAGCGGAAGATGTACAGTTGTACGAAGTGCTGCCGCAGGATGGGCGTGATGAGAACAATTGCCTGGCGGCATGTGCCAAATGCAGGGCGCAGATTGATA
>JAEYUA010000006.1 GCA_023433755.1 Bacteroidota bacterium
AACATCAGCTTCAGCTTTAACCACGACAACCAGGTGGCAGGCACCTATCCAATGGCTACAATGAATGTGCAGACCTTCCAGCAGGTGGTTCTGAACAATGCGGCGAACGTGGTGGTGACCAATTTCCCGGCCAGTGTGGGACAGTTCTACGAAGGCAGTTTCAGCGGGTCCTTCACCATTGGCAGCACAGTACACAATGTTACAAACGGGCAGTTCAGGATCCGGAAAGATTTCTGATCAATATAGATTTTTATCTGGATGGGTTAACAGTTATGTGGAGGAGCCGGAAGCGGCTCCTCCTTCTTTATAATATTTCTTATTTTACCCAACCCTTCACCGCTATGTGAGGTATATATCCTAAAATCATCGATCATGAGATTATTGCGTGCCTTTGCCCTCTTATTCACTGCAGTTCTGTTTTTCCAATGCCAGAAAGAACTCAGTTATGTAGGGAGCGCTGATCCCAAACCCGCTATCCCGGCTCCCATAGCCGCTACCGTGCAGGGGAATATAACTGATGAAAACGGCCAGCCAGCCGCTGGTGTTAATATCCGTGTGGGAAATAAATCAGCGGTTACAGATGTAAAAGGTTATTTCCGCATTAAGGATGCTGACCTGGATAAATATACCTCTCTTGTAGTGGCTGAAAAGAATGGTTATTTCAAAGGACTGCGAAGCTTCAGCGCTACCTCTGGTGTCAATCACATCGAAATCCAGCTTCTTAAAAAAGATCTTGCCGGAACTGTTGATGCCGTGGCGGGGGGAGAAGCTCAAACCAGCAATGGATTTAAAATAAACCTCCCTGCAAACGGAATCGTGATGGCAAACGGCGGTGGCGCCTATACAGGTACCGTAAATGTTTTTGCCAGTTTTATAGATCCTACACAGCCAGCTATCACCCGTACCGTGCCCGGTTCTTTTTTGGCTGATGATAAAAACGGGGGGCGTGTTACCCTGGCTTCTTATGGTATGATGGCTGTAGAACTGGAAACTCCGTCGGGCGATAAGCTCCAGATCAAACCGGGATCAAAAGCAAAACTAACGTCTCCCATCCCTTCCTCTCTACAATCATCCGCCCCTTCAAGTATAGCGCTCTGGTATGTTGATGAATCAAAGGGCATCTGGAAGGAAGAAGGCAGCGCCCAAAAATCAGGGAATCAATACACCGGGGAAGTTTCTCATTTTTCTTTCTGGAACTGTGATGTGGGAATTCCTTCGGTTAATCTCAGCATGACTTTAAAAAACAACGCTGGCCAGCCAGTGGTTCATGCTCTTGTCAAGCTCAGGGTTACAACCCCTTTCCCCAGTTTATCATTTGGCTTCACGGATTCACTTGGCCAGGTAAGTGGGCTAGTACCAATGAACCAGCCGATCAGCATGGAAGTTTCCGGAAACTGTGATAATGTGGTTTTTAACCAGGCGATCGGTCCCTTCAGCCAGGATACTGATATGGGAGATGTGGTTCTGCCAACAGGCACCCCTTCCCTGGTTACTATCACCGGCACCCTGCTTAATTGCAACAGCAGCCCGGTAGGAACCGGTTTTGTAATGCTGAATTTTGGAAATGTGGTCCGTTATGATGCGGTGGATGCCAATGGTGTTTTCAATATTTCCCTGGTGGCCTGTTCTTCTACCTCAAATAGTTTCGAACTAATTGGAATAGATGGCAGCGGAATGCAACAAAGTGCAGTATACAATGGTACCGTAACTGGAGCTACTACTAACGTAGGAAATATCAATGCATGTGGTTCCACTGTAGACCAGTTCATCAGTTTTACTCTCGATGGAACCTCGTATAGTTTCACACCACCATTGGATTCAATGGTTGGCCGCACTATTACAGATACTTCAGGAACCGGCTGGCATACTGTGGTGGGTGCATTCAGGAAAAATGGTCCCGTTACCACCCATTCAGTCTATGTAAATTTCCCTCATGATCTCCAGGTGGCAGGTACGTATAATGCTGATATAGCTATTGGTTATCCTCCGCAGCAAATGACATCATCGCAGGGATTGCTACCAATCACCACTATTATCACACAGTTCCCTGCTGCTATCGGAGATTATTATGAAGGAAATTTTTCAGGCTCATATACGGAAAATGGTAGTTTGAGAACCATCACCAATGGCATATTCAGGTTGAAGAGGAAACAATAAATTTTAAATAGTCACAGCCAGTTCTGAATGACTGGCTGTTTCCCTATAATCTTTTGAACCAGGAGATACAGGAAATAGATATCATCAGCGGTTGCAGAAAAGGAAACCGGAAGGCCCAGGAACAGTTGTACAAAAACTATTACAGGGCAATGGTATCCTTATGCCTGCGGTACACTAAAAATGAGCATGATGCGGTGGAAGTGCTGAACATTGGGTTTTTAAAAGTGTTCAATAATATGCAACGGTACGAACCAGCAAAGGCAAGCCTTTATACCTGGATTCGTACCATTGTCATTAATAGCTGTATCGATTTTATCAAGGCCAAACAAAAACGTGAACCTGTCAGGGAATTATCAGAAGCTGTGGAAGTGCATATCGGGGCTGAAGTACTGGATAAAATGAAAGCCAACGAACTGCTGCAACTGGCAAGAGAACTCCCGCCTGCCACCCAGGCGGTTTTTAATCTGTATGTTATGGAAGGCTATAATCATAAAGAGATCGGGAAATTGCTCGGCATTACGGAAGGCACCAGTAAATGGCATTTAAGCGAGGCAAGGAAAAGCCTGCAACAAAAAATCATCACCCAGGAATTTAAAATGCATGGATAAACATCAACCATACCGGGAATTCGAGGAAGATATCCCGCTGCCAGACCAGGAGAAAGCCTGGCAGTTGATGAAGGAAAAACTCGAAGAGGATAAAAAGCGAAGACTGCTGCCACCATTTGTACTGAACTGTGCCGGGTGGGGCGTTTTACTATTATTATTAATGGCAGGTGCCTGGTTCATTTTCAAAAAAGATGGTTCCGGTACAAGCAGAGATAATACTTCTATAAAAAGAGAAGTGCTTCGCGATGGTAAAACCATACCGGTTGCACCATACCAACCTGTACATCCAGAAAAAACCACCGGCGGTGTTACTCCTGAACAATCCCTTACAACCGCACCTGGTTTACAAGATGAAATGGTAGAAAGCAAACCCTCGATTTCACCAGGCAAAAATGAAGATCATCTAAATGATTTGAACAGTCATCAGGAAAAACAACCTGAAAAGTTTTCAGTTCAAACAAAAAAGAACCCGGTCATCTCCCGGAAAAGAGTTCAGACTCCAGAACCAGGGCTGAACGAAGAGAAGAGAAATGAAGAGGAAATCAAGAGTACCCAAGTGAATAAAAATGATGAGGCCAATCAGAATACAGTAGATGTGGATCCTTTAAAAAAATCAGGACAGGATTCCTTATCAGGCAGGAAGGCAGCAAAGGACATTCAAAAAAAACCGGCAGACAGCATTGTGAAAAAAGATTCGGTTAGCGTGGTTCCCCCGGAAGAGTTAAAGAAAGCCAGTGATCCAAAAAAGAAAACTTACGTGTTCAGCGCCGGCCTGGGATTGCAGCAGCAGATCCCTTTTGCCGGGCAGTCTTCCGTTCCTTATAATTATTATGGCAGGAAGAGTTCATTGTCAGACTATATTCCATCCATTTATGCAAGGTTCGAAAAAAAGGACAAATGGTTTATTATGGGTGAATTCAGGTTTGGTGCACCGCAGTCGCTGAAAGAATTTTCTTTCAGCAGGCAGACAAAATTCGACACCACCAGCAACCTGCTTACCACCACTACCATGAAGTTGAAGAAAACTTATTATCACCAGTTGCCACTAAGTTTCAACTATTATGTAAAGCCCGGATGGTCTGTTGGGGCAGGAGCCATCTACAGCAGGTTTTATGGAGCGGTCACAGAACGTGAGATCAATAATCTGGATGTGCAAACCCAAACGGCAACCGTTACCAAGCAGATCGCCAGGGTGCAGCATTTCACGGATTCATTTCTTTATAAAACTCAGTTGCATTTTCTACTGCAAACAGATGTGCAATGGAAAAGGTTCAATGTTGGTTTACGTTATACAAAAGACCTGCAGCCTTATATCAGGTACACGCAGCCTGATGGAAGAATCAACGAGGAAAAGAATGCTTCATTTCAACTGATATTACGGTATCGTTTGTGGGATTCTGACTGATCAGCGGCTGAACATTTTTTCAAGCTGGCCTTTATGTAGTTCAATGAAGGAAGGCCTGCCTGATGGAGAGATGTTCGGCTGCCCGCACTGGAACAGTTCCTGCACAAGGTTCTTCATCTCTTTTTCTCCCAGGGGCATTCCAGATTTTATCGATTGCTGCCAGGCAATCGTGCGCATGAGTTTTTCCCTCCTGGTAAGTGAGAGTTCCGTATTAAAATGTTTGTATTGCTCCAGTATTTTTTCCAGGATCATTTTTTCATTCCCCGCTTCCACATCGGCGGGTGTACCCTGGATCACGAATGCATTTTTTCCAAAAGGCTCTACCAGGTATCCCATCTGCCGGAGGTCAGGTAATAATTCATGAAGCAGGGCAGCATCCTGTTGGGAGGGTTCAAAAGTGGCTGGAAAAAGACTTCTTTGTGTGATGATGGCTTTCCCGTTCATGGAAGCGGACAATCTTTCATAGATCACTCTTTCGTGAGCATACTGCTGGTGCACCAGGTAAAAACGGTCACGCAGCGGCACCAGGATATACATATTAAAAAGCTGGAGGAGATTACCCCTGGCTTCATTCTCCATTTCAATGGAAACTAACTGCTGTACCGGCATCGGAGTTTCGTCTGCCTGCCTGATGAACCGGCCCAATGACTGGAACGACTGGTCGGGAGCTGAAGTAGGAGAAGGCCAGCGATCTGAAGGCAGATCAATTTTATGTGCCTGGTTGGCTTCAGTGAAAGTTTGGAAGATGGAAGTCCCGGCAGCCGCTGTTCTTTTATCTTCTGTAAATGGTTTTTGAATCGATTCGAGTTGTTGAATGGAAGTGTCCAGCTCAAAATCAAGTGTAGGCGTAATGCTGAATTGGGCGAGTGCGTGTTTCACGGCTGCCTGCACAAAAGCATATACAATCTTTTCATCCTCGAACTTGATCTCCTGCTTGGTAGGATGCACGTTTACATCCACCTGCGTGGGATCAAGGTCAATGAACAACACGTACATCGGGAAGCTGTCTGAACCTATCATATCCTGGTAAGCATGCATGATGGCATGGTTCAGGTAAGGGCTTTTAATGAAACGGTTATTCACAAAAAAATACTGATCGCCCCTGGTTTTTTTAGCTGTTTCCGGTTTGCCGGCAAATCCATGAATGTTGAGGTAATCAGTTTCTTCTTTTACAGTTACCAGCTTTGCATTGTAATGATTGCCGAGTACCTGCAGGATCCTTTGTTTGAGGCTGCCTGCTTCAAGATGAAAAATCTGCTGCCCGTTGCTGGTCATGGAAAAGAAAATGGAAGGAAAGGCCAGCGCCACCCGGATGAATTCATCAATGATATGGCGCATTTCGGCTGCATTGCTCTTCAGAAAATTCCTGCGCGCCGGCACATTGAAAAAAAGATTCTTCATGCAGATGCTGGTACCATTTGCACTGGCAACAGGCGTTTGCCTTATTACCTGGCTGTTCTCTACTTCGATGAGTGTGCCCGTTTCATCCTCAGCTCTTTTGGTTTTCAGTTCTACCTGGGCCACTGCTGCAATGGAAGCCAGTGCTTCACCACGGAAACCCATGGTGCGGATATGAAAAAGATCATCAATATTGCGGATCTTGGAAGTGGCATGCCTTTCAAAACACATCCTGGCATCCATTTCACTCATGCCCGAACCATTATCAATCACCTGGATCAAAGCCTTGCCTGCATCATTCACAAAAAGTTTGATCTCTGTAGCACCTGAATCCACGGCATTTTCCAGCAGTTCCTTTACGGCGCTGGCAGGCCGCTGGATCACTTCACCTGCTGCTATCTGGTTGGCAATATTATCGGGGAGTAATTGTATTCGGTCTGCCACAGTTCCTTCTTAAGCCTTCAAAAATACAGAATGCCCTGCAACCCCTAAGGACTTCTCCTTAATTTAATAAAAATCAGTACCGGGGCGGGTTAAGGGTATTTTTTCAGGGGATTCTTCGTGCTATTTTGTGGACAAATCCTAAGAAAAATCCTATGAAAAGCATCTTGATCCTTTTCGCGGCAGCAATGTGTTTTAGCGGCTGCAATAAAATGGCCGAAGCCATCATTGATAAAACTAATTCAGAACCCGGTAGTAAGTTCCGAACTTATACAATCAGGACCGGGCAACACTATTGCGAAGGCAATCAATACAGGAATATTTCAACGACGGAGCAAAAATTCAGCGTTCGTTTCGACAGTTCCGCCATTTACCGGACAGCAGATCCGCAAAACCAGCTTGACATCAATAAACTTTTTGGGTTTTCAGATAACAATGCCGCGCATCACCAATACAGTGCACGTTTTGGATGGCGGTGGAGTAACCAGGCGCTGAGACTGTTTGCCTACGTTTATAATGACGGTGTGGTGAGTTCGCAGGAACTCACACCTGTTCCCCTTGATACAGATATTCACTGCACCATTAAAGTTTCCGGGAATAAATATGTCTTTATGGTGAATGATTTCATTTTCGATATGCCCAGAAAGGCAGAGACCGATAAGGCAGTGGGTTACCAGCTTTATCCCTATTTCGGCGGTGATGAAACCGCTCCTCACGATATTTCTATCCGGATTATGGAAGCAAACTAGCCCCAACCTCCGAGGTTGACCTCGGAGGTTATTCACAAGGTTTTGGGACATCAGCTAAGTGAATTTTGGTAAATTGTGGCTTTTGACGTTCACGATATGAAAAGATCATTAGCACTAATTATTACACTTTTTCTTGTTACCCATTCTTTTGCCCAGTATGCAAGCCGCCTCGACGCGGAGGATTGGGTGGACAGTGTTTTCAAAAGTCTTTCCAGGGAAGAAAGGATCGCGCAACTGATGGTGATCCGTGCACACAGCAACCTGGGCCCGGATCATGTAAGCCAGGTTACAGACCTCATCTCAAAATATAATGTAGGCGCCCTTTGTTTTTTCCAGGGCGGCCCATTGCGGCAGGCCAACCTCACCAATCACTACCAGGCCATTGCTAAAACACCGCTCATGGTAACAATTGATGGTGAATGGGGCCTGGGCATGAGGCTTGACAGCGTTACCAAATTCCCTTACCAGCTTACCCTGGGCGCCCTGCGCAACGACCAGTACATCTACGAGATGGGTGTGGCCATTGGTGAACAAATGAAAAGGATTGGTGTGCACGTAAATTATGCTCCTGTAATTGACGTCAATAATAATCCAGGTAATCCGGTAATCGGTTATCGTTCTTTCGGAGAAGATAAATTCAAGGTGGCCCGTTTTGGAGTCGCCTATATGAAAGGTATGCAGGATGCAGGTATCATGGCCTGCGCCAAACATTTTCCTGGGCATGGAGATACCGAAGTGGATTCACACTATGACCTGCCGGTAATTTCAAAAAGTATAGGTCAGTTAAACGACCTTGAACTTTACCCTTTCAGGCAATTATTCAAGGCCGGTGTAGGAAGTGTAATGATCGCACACCTGGCCATTCCTGCCATTGACAAAAGACCTAATATGCCCACCTCTCTTTCAAAAGAGAATGTTGATGAACTTTTGCGTGATGAGCTGGATTATGAAGGACTCACCTTCACAGATGCCCTGGAGATGAAAGGAGTCAGCAAATTTTTCCCGGCAGGTGAAGCGGCCGTTCAGGCTGTGATCGCGGGGAATGATATGCTTTGTCTTCCCGAAGATGTTCCTGCTGCCATCAATGCCATCAGTGAGGCCGTGAAGAAAAAAAGATTGAAATGGAAGGATATTGATGAAAAAGTTAAGAGAGTGCTATATGCCAAATACAGGCTGGGACTGAACCGCACACAATATGTAGATACGACCAACCTGCTTAGCGATCTTAATTCAAAAACAGATGAGATCAGGGCTGAAGTATCAAGGAGTACCATAACGGTGATGAACAACCTCGATGGATTCTTCCCTTTGATGAACCCCGGCAAACTTGCCTATGTAGGTATTGGTTCCGATTCCAATGCATTTGCCAACCGGCTCCGGAATGAAATAAATGCTGATACTTATTTTTTCAGCTATCGTGATTCTTCACACAAGGCTGACCAGATCAGGGAATCCATTCGCAATGGCAATTATGATCATGTGGTTATCGGCATTCATGGTTTTTCATTGAGGCCGGCCAATAATTATGGTATTCCCAAAACGGCCATGGATCTCTGGGATTCAGTTCGCAGCAGCCGTTCCGCAAGTTTTGTATTCGGCAATGTGTACGCAACTCAAATGTTTGCCGGTGCCAATGCACTGGTGGCTATGTACCAGGATGATGAGATTACGCAAAACGCTGCTGCAGATTTTCTCCAGGGTAAACTTGCGGCCACAGGCACACTTCCCGTGAGTGTTGGTGAAAACACATTTGGTTCAGGTATTGCCATCAACCGTTTTTTCCCGACAGGGGTATCGCCTAAATGGCTGGTGATTGACAGCATTGTGAAGGATGGCCTGGCAAGAAAGGCCTATCCAGGCGCCGTGGTGCTTGCCATTCAAAATGGTGAGATCAAATACCATAAAGCATTTGGTAAGTATGAATTTGAAAACAATTCCCGGACGGTTAACCTCGAAAGCATTTATGATCTCGCATCAGTTACCAAGATCTCTGCTACCACTGTTGCCCTAATGAAATTATACGAGCAGGGCAAGCTGGATCTGAATAAAACATTGGGTGATTACTTACCCTTCACCCGTGGCTCCGATAAAGAAAAACTGAAGATTTCTGATATACTCCTGCACCAGGCAGGGCTCAATCCTTACATCTCCTTTTACAGGAATACGATTGATACCATGTCGGGCATGCCTTCGGCAAAATATTACAGTGACAAAAAAGATTCCTTATATACGATACCTGTTGCAAGGAATGTATGGTTGCGCAGGGACTATAATGATACCATGCTCCAGAAGATCGTTGAAAGCCGCCTGGGGCCAATGAATAAATATGTGTACAGTGATAATGATTTTATACTGCTTGGTAAGGTGGTGGAATCTATATCAGGAATGACGCTTGACCAGTATGTACATAAAACTTTCTACGCGCCACTGGGTATGATGTCAACCGGTTTCAAACCCTGGCAGCGATTTGGTACCGAACGTATCGTGCCCACGGAAGAAGAACGTCATTTCCGCAGGCAGCTTTTAAGAGGTTATGTGCATGATGAAGGAGCTGCCATGTTTGGTGGTATCTCAGGACATGCGGGATTGTTCTCCAATGCCTATGACCTTTCCATCCTTTACCAGATGCTGTTGAATGGCGGTGAGTTGAATGGACAGCGTTTCCTGAAACCTGAGACCATCAATTATTTCACGGAATATGGCAGTGATATCAGCCGTCGCGGACTTGGTTTTGATAAACCTGAAAAGGATAATGATAAAAGAAAAGAACCCTATCCTTCATCAAAAGCTTCACCGGCCACCTATGGCCATACCGGTTTTACCGGCACCTGCGTGTGGGTAGATCCGGAATCAAAGCTTGTATATATCTTTCTTTCCAATAGGGTTTATAATACCCGCACAAATAACTTGCTCGGCCAGTTGAGCATCAGGGGTAAGATCCAGGATGCGATTTATGAAGCATTGAAAAGTGAGGAGCGACTGAATCCAGGGAAATCTGAGCTGACAGGAACCAAATAAAGAAATAAAAAATCCGCTTCGAAAGCGGATTTTTTTATGATTTACTGGTCTGCCTTTGGTGGTGTTCCAGGTTGGTTGGGAGGCCTCCTTTGTGGAGGTCTTTGTTGGTTGCCTCCCTGTTGAGGTCTCTGCTGGTTGCCTCTTTGAGGAGGCCTTTGCTGGTTGCCACCCTGCGGAGACCTTGGTTTTTGTTGTTGAGCTTTTGGGCCCGTTCTGGGTTGCTGCTTTTGAATGCCCATTTGTGGTTTTTGTAAACCCTGCTGGGGCTTTGGAGTTCCCTGCCTGTCTTGCGCACCACCCTGTTTCCTGGGTGTTCCTCCGCCCTGGCCCCGCTGGTCTCTTCTCTGCTGCTGTCTTTTCTTATCAGCTTTTTCAAGGCTTTTCAGACTGATATGACCCACCACATCAACAAATTCAGGTTCCACTTCTTTTTGCTTGGTAGAAGTTACATCTACAGCTTCCAGTTCGTCGGGTATAATATTCTGCTGGTTGAGAGATTTTATTTTACGTACCCTTTCCAATGTGAGGGGATATTGTTTATTACTCTCAGGCAGCACATACCACATCAGGTTTTTGAAAATATCTTTTTTGATGAGTGTTGCCGTACCTCTCTGTACCTGCAGCATATCACAGTTCTCAGGAAAACCCTGGAGGGCATCCAGATAGGTATCGAG
>JAEYUA010000008.1 GCA_023433755.1 Bacteroidota bacterium
AATTGCAGTACGTTTGCATGACCTTCTGGAATTAATCCGGCCAATTCCACCGGTCACCGGGATTTTTTTTTCCCTGTAGTTCCGAATCGATTCAGATCCGGGGTTACTCATCCAATAGAACATATCATTTTTGCAAACCATAGACTGAATCTTTTGTTATGGCTAAATATATTTTTGTTACAGGAGGTGTTACTTCTTCTTTGGGTAAGGGAATCATTGCCGCATCACTGGCAAAACTGTTACAGGCAAGGGGGCTTCGTGTAACCATTCAGAAATTTGATCCTTACATCAACGTGGATCCCGGTACACTTAATCCTTATGAACATGGCGAATGTTATGTAACGGAGGACGGGGCAGAAACTGACCTTGACCTGGGTCATTATGAGAGATTCCTGAACATCCATACTACACAGGCGAACAATGTGACCACAGGCCGCATCTACCAAACCGTGATCAACAGGGAAAGGGAAGGGGCTTTTCTTGGCAAGACCGTACAGGTAATCCCGCACATCACCGACGAGATCAAACGCCGCATGCTGCTGCTGGGCCAGAAAGGAGAATACGATATCGTGATCTCCGAAATCGGTGGCACCGTAGGTGATATTGAGTCACTACCTTATATCGAAGCGATCCGCCAGTTGCAGTGGGAATTGCCTGATGAAGACCTGCTGGTGGTACACCTGACATTAATTCCTTACCTGAAAGCAGCAAAGGAACTGAAGACCAAGCCTACCCAGCACTCTGTAAAAATGCTGAGCGAAAGCGGTGTTTTTCCTGATGTCATCGTTTGCCGTACAGAGGAACCTCTTACTATCGAACTGAAAAAGAAGATCGCTTTGTTCTGTAATGTAAAAGCAGAAGCGGTGATAGAAGCCCCCGACGCCAGTACCATTTATGAAGTGCCCCTGCTGATGATGAATGAGCGGCTGGACCTTATAGTTCTCAAAAAACTGAATATTACACAGTTTGGCGAACCCGAGTTAGGGAAATGGAAAGAATTTTTGGACAAACTGAAATACCCTAAGGCCAGGATCACCATTGGGCTGATTGGTAAATATGTGGAGTTGCAGGACGCTTATAAATCCATCCTCGAAGCCTTTGTGCACGCAGGCGCCATGAATGAATGCAAGGTGCAGGTGATCTCCATACATTCTGAATTCATCACCCCGGAAAATGTTGCTGAGAAACTGGAGAACCTGGACGGCCTGCTGGTAGCACCCGGCTTCGGTCAGAGAGGCGTGGAAGGTAAGATTGCTGCGATCAAGTACGCCAGGGAATCCGGCCTGCCCTTTTTCGGAATCTGCCTGGGTATGCAAATGGCCGTGATTGAATTTGGAAGGGATGTGCTGCATATTAAAAATGCACAATCCACTGAAATGTTTGAAAATCCGGAGGACCCTGTGATTGATATGATGGAGGACCAGAAAAAGATTAATGTGAAAGGTGGCACCATGCGCCTGGGAGCCTATCCCTGCCAGGTAAAAAAAGGAACGCTGGCCCATAAAATTTATGGAACGGAAACCATTTCTGAAAGGCACCGCCACCGTTTTGAATTCAATAATAAATACCTGGACCAATACGAACAGAGTGGAATGATCGCCAGTGGCCGCAACCCGGAAACTGGACTGGTGGAGATCATTGAAATCAGCGACCACCCGTTTTTCATTGGATGCCAGTACCACCCCGAACTGAAAAGCACCGTGGAAAAACCCCACCCGCTTTTTGTTCATTTCGTGGGAGCTGCAAGGGAATACAGTGAAAAAAAGGAGCTGAACAAAAATCCATTATTACAGGGTGAAATGATCTGAGAAGGTTTAAGGGCCGGGAAGCATTCTGGCTCCTTGTTGCCTGATCTGCCTATCTTTGCCGCCTTTAATCGGGAAGGGCTTAGCATACCCGCATCAAAACAAGCGCACAAATGAATTTCGATCGCAATACCATCATCGGTTTTATTATTCTCGCCATATTGTTTTTTGGGTTTTTCTGGTACAACAACCAGGAACAGATGAAGCTGAAACAGGCTGAAATAGAAAAGGCCCGTAAGGATTCCATTGAAAGGGCTATGAATGCACCTAAACAGGTGAGTCCTGTAAGAAAGGATTCCCTGAAAACGGATTCGGTTATTCAGCCCGCAGTGGACAGCAACCGTACGTTTTTCCAGGCTGCAAGCGGCCAGGAGCAACTCGTAACCCTGGAAAACGATGTGCTGAAGATCGTTTTTACCAATAAGGGCGGCCAGCCTCAATCTGTTGAACTGAAAAAATTCAAATCACCGGACAGCACCAATGTTAAACTGGCTTCCACCCGTTTCGACAAAATCGATTACAGGGTCAATACCGGTCAAAACCAGTCCGACAGCATCACCCATTTTTATTTTAATGCCGGAACACCTGTAAAGAATGCAGACGGCTCCCAGTCAATTAGCTTTAGTCTTGACCAGGGAAATGGCCAGTCCATCATTCACCAGTACACCATGAAGCCCGGCAATTACATGGTTGATCTCAATTTAAATATCAATGGCGCGCAGCAGCTTTTCAATAATAATACCCTGCTGCTCAACTGGAATAACAAAGCCCTCCAGTTGCAGAAAGATCTTTCTTATGAAAAAACCCAGTCGAGGGTTTGTTTCAATATGGATGGCGAATATGATTATTACATGATCAGCAGCCGCACCCAAAAAGATTTTGAGGACCCGGTAAAATGGGTGTCTGTTAAACAACAGTTCTTTAATTCGGCTATTGTTGCCCGTGAGGGAAGTTTTTCTTCCGGCGCCATGCAATGGTCCGCTCCAGAAAAAGGTGATGTGGTGGTACAGGCAACAACCAATTTGAAATACCCGCTTCCTTCATCTCAACAGGCTTCCATTCCCCTTGGTGTTTATTATGGTCCTACGGATTATAAAACCCTTAAGCAATATGGCAATGACATGGAGGATATGGTGAATCTTGGGGAAGGCATCTTTGCTTTTGTAAAGTATATCAACCGCTGGATCGTTATTCCAATCTTTGACCTTTTTGCCAAGCTCACTTCTAATTTCGGAATTGTAATTGTGCTGCTTACCCTCTTCATCCGGCTGCTGATTTCACCGCTTACCTATTCAAGCTACCTGAGCGGAGCGAAAATGAAGGTGCTGAGACCTGAGATTGAACAACTGAAAGCCAAATATGGTACAGACCAGCAGCAGATGAGTATGGAGCAGATGAAACTGTTTCGTGAGGCCGGTGTAAATCCGCTTGGTGGTTGTATTCCTGCCCTTTTGCAGATCCCGATCTTCTTTGCCCTTTACAGTTTCTTTAATTCCAACGTGGCTTTGAGAGGCCAGCCGTTTTTATGGTCAGACGACCTTTCTCAATATGATTCCATTGCAAATTTGCCTTTCAGCATTCCTTTTTATGGAGACCATGTGAGTTTATTTACGATCACTGCGGTAATCACGAGTTTCCTGATCTCTATCTACAGCATGAGTATGACGCCGGACCAGAATAACCCGGTGCTCAAGTACATGCCTTATTTCTTCCCGATCATTCTCCTGTTTGTATTTAACTCGTTGCCGGCAGGTCTTACCTGGTATTATACGGTATCCAACATCATTACCCTGCTTTTGCAGTTCATCATCCAGAATTATATCATCAACCATGATAAGATTTTAGCCAAAATTGAAGTGAACCGGAAAAAGCCTAAAAAGCAATCCAAATGGCAGGAGAGGCTGGCGCAAATGCAGGAACAGCAGAAACAGATGAAAGAGGCACAGAACAAGAACCGCCGTTAACGTTAAATTTAAAGCCCCTCCCTCTGGTGGGGCTTTTGATTACGCAACTATTCCTGATATTTGGCACGTCTTTACTGTGATAATATTCAATTATGAATCAGATCTACACGTTGCTCCTGGCCGGGTTAATGATCAGCATGGGTGCTTCAGCGCAGAAAAAACTGACCGAGGGTACCATCACTTATGATATAGTGATTAATACCGGCTCGGAGAAACCCAAGAATGCGGATTATTTGGATGGGACAACCGTTGCCAACTATATTAAGGGCAATAAAACCCGTTCAGAAATGGTGAGCCCTTTAGGAACACTTACCACTATCCATCATCCCAACAACAGCAAAGACAGTATTGTAATACTGCAGGAATTTGGGGAGCAGAAATTTATGATCACTCTCACCCAGGCCGACTGGGAGGAGGCCAATAAAAAGAATGAAGGGATTCTGTATACTTATGATAACGGACCTTCCAAAACCATCCTGGGTTACAACTGTAAAAAAGCCATTGGCAAAACGCCTGATGGAACCATTTATACGGTTTGGTACACGCCCGACCTGGTGCCTGAAAATAAACAGTTCCAGTATGAAACCAGTACACTGCCGGGATTGGCTATGGAATACGAAATCAACTCACCTGACAGAAAGGTAACCTATACTGTTTCCAGGATCAGTTTCAGCCCTGTACCGAATTCAAAATTTGACCTGCCCAAATCCGGCTACAGGGTCATGAGTTACAAGGAAAGCAAAATGGCTAATTAGAACTTAGGAGGTGCGGGGTTAAACTTCACTTTATCAAGGATCACCTTTTTCTTAACTGGCAAAATATAGGTTACATTGCCTTTGTGATAGGTAACCGCCGTATTCATCATGATAAATTTGGCCGGTTTGGTGGGAGTGAAGAGATTGTTCGCTTTATAATTATAACCGGACCTGAGTGAAAAATTTTTGGCGGTTAATCGTGAGCTGGAAGTGTTGATTGTTGAAGACGATGATTTTTTGCCACCATCACCCAGGGTAGCAAAGGCACCTGCAGAAGCTGTAACCAGCAAAGCAGTCGCTAATTTCCTGGTGATAAAACGTTTGAGATTTGTGGCGGTTAAATTCATGCTGCTGCAAATATAAGTATAAATATTAACATTCTTTCAACTCCGGGAACCGATTCTTACACTTTATTTAACGCCAAAAGGGAGAAATTGTTACATTAAGGCAGAATATTTTTCCCGGAAAGGCCTAAATTGTTTGAGACATTAATGAAAAACGACCCATACCACGATAAGGAAAGCATCACAGAACTGTTGAAACTCTACAATAACCTCAGGAGCGGGCGTGGCAGTGGCTTTATTGACGAGGATGCTTTTGAAAAGATCATCGACTATTTTGACGAACAGGAAGATATGTCGAGGGCCCTGGAAGCAGCGGAAATGGCCATTGACTATTTCCCTTTTTCGGCAATCCTGCTCATCCGTAAAGCAGATCTCCTGCTGGCCACCCGTAAATACCGCGAAGCGCTGGACATCCTGGAAAAGGCAGAACTTTTTGATGGTACAGATATTAACCTATATATCTTAAAAACAGACGCCTACCTGGCCCTGGATATGCACCAGAAGGCCGTTGACCTGCTGGAGCAGGCCGTCGGTCATTTTACAGGCGATGAAAAGGTGGAATTGCTTTTTGAGCTAGCCGATGTATATGATGATTACGAGGAATTCGACAAAGTGTTTGATTGCCTTAAAGTGATCCTGGAAGAAGAACCCAATAACGAGGAAGCACTTTATAAGATCTGCTTCTGGACCGATTTTACAGGCAGGAACGAAGAAAGTATCAGGCTTCACCTGGGTATTATTGAACAGCATCCATACAATGAACTGGCATGGTTTAATCTGGCAGCAGCTTACCAGGGACTCAAACTTTATGAGAAAGCCATCGATGCCTACCAGTACGCCCTTGTTATAGATGAAAAATTTGACTATGCTTACCGCAATATCGGTGATGCTTATATCCGGTTAAGAAAGTACAGGGAAGCCATAGAGGCGCTGGAAAAAGTGCTGGAACTGAGTAAGCCTGAGGAAGTGATCTATGAAGCCATTGGTCACTGTTATGATAAGCTGAAGAATTTTGCCCAGGCCCGGTTTCATTACCGCAAGGCTTCGCATCTCAATCCTGATGACAGCAAACTGCTGTATAAGATAGCCTGCACTTATTATAATGAAGGACAGTGGGCAAGTGCGGTGAAACAGCTTGAATCTGCACTGAAGATCCACAGGCTTCAGCATGAATACAACCTGTTGATGGGAGAATGCAAACTTCAGCTCAGTGAATTTAAGGATGCGGTTCAATACCTTTCCACCGCGGTAAGAGTGAGGCCCAAAAACATTTCGGGCTGGGAAGCTTTGATCCGTTGTTTGTACCAGGCAGAATTTTATAATGAGGCCAGGCAGCAATGTATTGCGGCACTCAGTCATACCAGCCAGAAACCTTTATTCTGGTATTACCTGAGCGCGGTTTTATTCAGGATGAATAAAAGTAAGGAAGCCCTTCTCCAACTGGAAAAAGCACTTTCTTCTTCACCTAAACACCTGAAGAAATTCATACAGCTCGATCCATCCATACTTCAGAATCCCCTGGTGGTAGACCTCGTGGCCCGATATAAAAGGTCGCGGTAAAGAAATACCCCATCCTTGGTTTTTCATTATTAAATTTGCGCCCAAATTAAATGACCTCCGCAGATGAATTTTAACCTGAACCAGATACCCGACCGCAACCAGAAACCACGTGCAGCAGGCATAACCATGGTAATGGACAAGGGCCTTAGTGTGAATGAAGCAAAAAACCTGATGAGCGTGGGCCATCCCCATGTAGATATAGTAAAGCTCGGGTTTGGAACTTCTTTCGTAACCCCCAACCTCGAAGAAAAGCTGGAAGTGTACCGCTCGTATGATATACCTGTTTATTTTGGAGGAACCCTCTTCGAGGCCTTCCTGATCAGGAACCAGTTTGAAGATTATATTGCGGTCTGTAAGAATTTTGGCATCAGCTATATGGAAGTGAGCGATGGCTCCATCGATATCCCTCATGCTGAAAAATGCGGCTATGTTGAAAAGCTCACCAAGTATGGAACCGTTTTGAGCGAAGTGGGAAGCAAGGATGCTGCTCATATTATTCCGCCTTATAAATGGATTGAACTCATGCGTGCTGAACTGAATGCAGGGGCCAGTTATGTGATCGCTGAAGCCAGGGAAGCCGGTAACGTGGGTATTTACCGCGGTTCTGGTGAAGTGCGTGAAGGACTTGTGCAGGAAATCCTGACACAGATCCCGGGTGACAAGATCATTTGGGAGGCGCCACAAAAAGCACAGCAATTGTATTTTATAGAACTCCTGGGTTGCAATGTGAACCTGGGAAATATCGCACCTACCGAGGTGATACCACTCGAAGCCATGCGTATTGGTTTGAGGGGCGACACCTTTCATCTTTACCTCAATAAGGAAAATGCATGAGAAGGTTTGGGTTGATAGGTTACCCGCTCACCCATTCCTTTTCTAAAAAATACTTCGAGGAAAAATTCAGGAGGGAAGGGCTGCATTGCTCCTATGAGCTCTTCCCCATACTTTCTATCTACGAATTAAAAGAAATCATTGCTTCCACACCTGGCATTGAAGGAGTGAATGTAACCATTCCTTATAAGCAATTAGTGCTCCGGCATCTTGATGAATTCCGGGTGGACGGCCTGAATGCCTGCAACTGCATCCATGTCTCAGGTGGTAAACTCATTGGATATAATACAGACATTTCCGGTTTCGAAAAAAGCCTTGTTCCCTTATTGCAACCCCATCATCAAAAAGCGCTTGTACTCGGAAACGGAGGCGCTGCCGCTGCTGTCATTTATGTACTTCAAAAACTAGGGATCTCTTTTGAGATCGTAAGCAGGAAACTGCATGACGTATCCACGCTTACGTACGATATGCTGGAAGAACACCATATCCGGGAGCACCTACTCATTATCAACACTACTCCATTGGGCACTTTTCCTGATGTAGCCTCATTACCAGGTATCCCTTACCGTTATATTGGCAGGGATCATCTTTTATATGACCTTGTATACAATCCTGTTGAAACAGCTTTTCTGAAAAATGGTAAGCAACATGGTGCCCTGGTTAAAAATGGGTACGAGATGCTGGAACTACAGGCAGAAGAAAGCTGGAAGATCTGGAATGGGTCAGGAGGATAATTTTTCCTGCAGGGCAGTTGGCAGGCTCACTACTTTTCTTTTATCATAATTGAAACAGATCATTCCCGTTTTAGCAATGGCAATGATTTTTTCATCACCTTCTCTTACCAGTTTATAAAAAATATCAAATCCTGCCCTGCTGAAGTGATAAGCTCTTACATAAGCCCTGAGCTGGTCACCGTAAAAACTCTCATTTTTAAATTCTATTGCCGCGTCACTCATGATCAGGCTGATGCCTTCAAGATTCATTTCTGTATAACCGTATGAGGAAAGGAACTGTACCCTTGCTTCATGACAAAGAGTGAGAACAGTATCATTGCCTACATGTCCTCCATAATTGAGATCAGTGATGCGGATAGGAATCAGTGTGGAAAAAGAAAAATCAGGAGGCGGAACAATCTTTATACGGCTCATGGCCAAGATTACTGATTTTCCTGCAGATTCCTGAGCATTTGCAACACGCCGGTGAAATCAGAACTGACCGCTGAAGAGGCTACGCGGCTTTGCAGGTCGCGGATCTTTGCCCTGCAAACCATTTCACGTGTGGCGCATTCAAAAACATCGTACAGCTTTTTAGGAAGGCGTCCTACATAACCATCATCATCGGTATAGGTCATGTAATTTTCATCTGCATCCGTGAATGCAAATTTTCGCGGGTTGTTCATTTGGGCCGGTATATAATCCAGCATGGCCACCGGTCCCGGATCCTCTACGTCATCCTGCCTGGAGACCTGTTTTTTTGAAGAGTTTTTGTTAATTGCCACATCCTGCTCCTGCTCCCGCTCCCGCTGTATATTGGATGGTAGCGTGGCGGTATCTCTTGTTACTTTTACAACCCTATTCCCGGGTGTTATGCCAGCATCCACAAGACCTGGATTGCTGTTTTGCTCACTGCGCTGATTATTAAAAGGGAAAATAACCGCAATAGCGATGATCACCGCAGCCGCCGCTGCGACCCAGCCAATAGTTTTTCTGTTTATCCGATAGGGTTTTGTTTCGGCTTCAGGCGGGTTGTCAATGATGGCTGAAGCGATCTTATCCCAGGCACCAGCCGGTGGTATTTCTTCGTATTGCTGGAGCCTGCGGGGAAATTCAAGGGCATCCTGGTCCAAAGCATCAGCAAGCCGCTCCCAGCTTCCCGGGGGCGGGGGCAGTTCAAACTGCTGCAACCTGCTTTTAAAATCTTTGTCCATTATGGTGCCTGTTTTCTTTTTTCAATAAATGATTTCACAAGGTCCTGCAGGATCAGTTTGGCCCTTGATAACTGTGATTTACTTGTTCCCTCACTGATGCCAAGCAGTTCAGCGATCTGTTTATGGGTATATCCTTCTATTACGTACATATTGAACACGGTGCGGTAACCGGGTGATAATTGTTGTACAAGCTGGATGATGTCCTTCTCTGCAAGCGAATCCAGAACAGAAAGGTATTTACCTTCAACCGTGTCTTCTTCCACCTCAGTAATTGGTTTCAGGTAGGTCTTCTTCCTGAACTGCTCAATGGCCGTATTCACAAAGATCCGCCTGATCCAACCCTCAAAAGAACCTTCACCCCGGAAGCTGCCCATCTTGTTAAAGATCTTGATAAATCCTTCCTGTAACACATCTTCTGCTTCTTCTGCATTTCCTGCATAGCGCAAACAGACCGCGTACATCTTCGGGGCGTACCGCTCATACAGTTCCTGCTGCATCCTGCGGTCACCCTTCATACATCCCTCAATTAAGTCGGAATCCGAAAATATTTGGTTGCCTGCCTTATTCAAATTATTGTTTTAATGTGATCTGATTCAAAAATGCTACCAGTTGATCAGCCGCTTTACGCCTGTGGCTGAATTCATTTTTGGCCTGCATATCCATTTCCGCGAAACTAAGATCCGAACCATTTGGTACAAAAACAGGGTCATAGCCAAACCCCTTTTCTCCGCGCTGTTCTTTTATGATCCTGCCTTCACATATTCCTTCAAAAAAATATTCCTTTCCTTCCAGTACCAGGCAAATAACCGTACGGAACCTGGCAGACCTGTCACCGGCTTTCTCCAGTTTTATCAACAGCTTTCTGATATTTTCCTGGAAGGATTTTTCCTCACCTGCGTAACGGGCGCTGTGCACGCCTGGTTCATTATTTAATACAGGCACTTCGAGACCTGTATCCTCGCTAAAACAGGAAAAGCCCGAAAGCTTGTAAATAGTGCGGGCCTTTTCTGCGGCATTGTCATGAAGCGTGTCGTGCGGTTCCGGTATATCTATATCAATTCCGGCTTCCCGCAGGCTCACAACCTGGATTGAAGCAGGCAGGGCAGACCTGATCTCAGTCACCTTATGCTGGTTATTGGTGGCGAAAATAATTTTCATGGTTTCAGATGTCAAACATGTTTTTGAGGCTGGCCCACAGTTTTTGCTTTAGTAGTTTATCCTGTTCGATTTCGCTGAGCGAAGGGCTGAAGAGATATTTTCTTCTATCAAAATCCTGCACCTGGAACCAGGGGAAATTGATGGGGAGCCCTATGCTGAGGGGATCTACGTTAAAGAGCAAGATTTTAACGGGTTGAAGCGTATGGAAAACCTCCTGGATTTGCGTGGATCCGTCAGGATGAAAATTTACTATGGCTATATCTGCCAGGCTTAACCTGCAGGCACCAAGTACCTGGGAAAGAAAGTTAAGTTCAGTATCAGTTAGAAAGGGTATTTCTTCATGATTCACCATCACGAGAATGTTCTTCTTATTATTACCCAGAAAGCGGATTTCCTTTGTTGAAGGTGCCGCTAAGGGACCCGTTTCAACCAGCACACCGGCATAAAATTCAGCAAGCATTGATGGGTTGAGTTGAATGGTATTCAGTGTCATTTTGAAGGACTTGGTTAACAAATGGTCTGCTCTTTTTTTTGTTTCTTTGCCGCTAAATTAGATTATTATGATTGCTGCTATGGATATACCGGTTAATAAAGTGGAACAGAGCAAATTACAGGGTTTCAGCCTTGATAATCTTCCCTTTGGAAAATTCTTCACCGATCATATGCTGGAAGCGGATTATGAGAATGGGGAATGGAAGAATGCGGAGATCAAACCCTACCAGCCACTTCTGATGAGCCCTTCCCTGGCAGCACTTCATTATGGTCAGGCCATATTCGAAGGCATCAAGGCTTACCGCGATGCTTCAGGTAATGCCTATATTTTCCGTCCCATGGATAATTTCAGAAGGTTCAACATTTCTGCTGAAAGAATGGCCATGCCCTCAGTGCCTGAAGAGATTTTTATGGAAGGCATGAAGCAACTGGTGGCGCTGGATAAGAACTGGATTCCCCAGAAAGAAGACCATTCCCTGTACATCCGGCCTTTCATGTTCTCCTCAGATGAACTGATTGGTGTTCGTCCTTCCGAGAACTATAAATTTTTAACGATACTGAGTCCTACCGGTCCTTATTATAATGCTCCCATGCGTATATATGTGGAGGAGCAGTTTGTAAGGGCTGTACCGGGGGGTGTTGGTTATGCCAAAGCCGCAGGTAATTACGGAGCCGCCATGTATGCCACCGCACAAGCAAAGAAAAAAGGTTATGACCAGGTACTGTGGACTGATGCCTTTGAACATAAATATGTGCAGGAGATCGGCACCATGAATGTGATTTTCATTATAGGTGACAAGGCCGTTACACCCGACCTGGGAGCAGGTACCATCCTCGGCGGTGTTACCCGTGACAGCGCACTTACCCTCCTGAAAGAAGCCGGTTTCACCGTTGAAGAACGATCCCTCAGCATAGATGAAATTATTGATGCCTATAAATCAGGTATTTTATACGAAGTATTCGGAACAGGCACTGCTGCTACCATTTCCA
>JAEYUA010000090.1 GCA_023433755.1 Bacteroidota bacterium
ACCGCCCCTTTGATCCCTCATTTATTTTCGCCGCCAACGTTCATCCCCTGGTGATTTCACCTCCTGCCAGGCATCCTTTCTTATGGAAATACTGGTACGACCTCCGGCTGCCTGCGGTCCTGAAAAAAATAAAAGCGGATGTGTTTGTATCACCGGATGGTTTTGCTTCCCTCTCTTCCAGGATCCCCCAGTGCCTGGTAGTGCATGACCTGGGGTTTCTCCATCACCCGGAGGCCTATAAAAAAAGCCATGCGGTTTTCCTGAAACACTACGTACCCAAATACCTCAGGAAAGCAAAGGTGGTCGCTACCGTTTCGGAATTTTCAAAAGAAGATATTACACGGAATTATCATACTGATCCTTCAAAGATCGACCTGGTGTATAGCGCACCGAAAGAAGTTTTCAGGCCAGTACCCTTCGAGGTGCAGGAAGCTACACGGGAAAAATACACCGGGGGCAGGGCTTATTTTATTTACGTGGGTGCCATACAGCCCAGGAAAAATCTCCTGAACCTTCTTAAGGCTTTTTCTCTTTTCAAAAAACGGCAAAAGACCAATATGCAACTGGTGCTTGCCGGGAGGCTTGCCTGGAAGCATGAGGCTTTTGTGCAGGCACTTAAAACTTATAAATACCGGGAAGATGTGATTCTGACCGGTTACCTGCCGGAGGAAGAACTGGTAAAACTGGTGGGCTCCTCTTATGCTCTTGTCTATCCCTCCCTGTTTGAAGGTTTTGGCGTTCCGGTTCTTGAAGCCATGAACTGTGAAGTGCCGGCACTGACTTCCATCAACAGTTCCATGCAGGAAATTGGCAGAGATGCCGCCCTGTATTTTGACCCGGCCGATCACGAGGATATCGCCGATAAAATGATGTTGATCTATAAGGATGAGAACCTCAGGAAAGAACTGGTTAGCCGGGGTAAAGGCGTCGCTTTGGGATATACCTGGGACAGAACCGCCAGTCTTCTTTGGGACAGCATCACCAGGACGCTGACCTGAGCAGGCCTGGCAGTTTTCTGTATTTCATACCTTCGCCGCACAAATTTCAATTATGACCAGATCTAGTATAGTGATCGATGTGGAACTTGACGACAACCGGGTGCCGGTGAACATGGAATGGAAGGCAACTGAAAACCAGGAAAGGCCCCAGCAGGCCAAAGCCATGATGCTTTCATTATGGGACGGGGCTGAGAAAGCAGCCCTTCGCATTGATCTCTGGACGCAAAAAATGATGGTGGATGAAATGGCCGATTTTTATTACCAGACCTTCATGACCATGGCAGATACGTACCAGCGTGCCACCAGGCAAACAGAACTGGTAAACGATATCAAACAGTTCGCGGAGAATTTCCATAAAAAATTCCAGGACATCCAGATGAAGGAAAACCAGGGAAAGCAGGACTAATCTTATTGTATAAATTACCAGAGTATGAACCTTGAACAAAAGATCATGGCCGAAATGAAAGAAGCCATGAAAGCAAAGGATGAAGGACAGTTACGTGCACTGCGAGCCATCAAAGCAGAGATCATCAAGGCTAAAACGGAACCCGGGGCAGGCGGAGAGATCTCTGCTGAAAAAGAAATATCCATGCTGCAGAAGATGATGAAGCAGCGCAGGGATTCCCTTGAGATTTACCAGCAGCAAAACCGTGAAGACCTGGCCAGCAAGGAACAGGAGGAAATGGCTGTGATCGAAAAATTTTTACCGGCGCAGATGAGCGCCGAAGAACTCAAATCGGAACTGAAGCAGGTGATCGCCGAGACAGGTGCGTCCTCACCCGCTGATATGGGAAAGGTGATGGGTGCCGCCAATAAAAAACTCGCCGGAAGGGCTGATGGAAAAACCATTTCAGCCATGGTAAAAGAACTGCTTTCAAGCTAATATGTCCATCATTGATATTATCGCCTTCGCCCTGATATTTATAGGCGTCATCAAAGGGATGCGTAAAGGCCTGGTGCTGGGAATATTTTCAGTGCTGGCCTTTATCATTGGGCTGGCTGCAGCCATCAAGTTGTCGGCCGTGGTAGCCGAACAACTGGAAGCATCTACAAACCTTTCCCAGCGCTGGCTGCCTGTGCTGGCATTCGCCCTCGTTTTTGTACTGGTTGTTTTCCTGGTGAGACTGGGAGCAAAACTCATTGAAAAAGCCCTGCAGATGGCCATGCTGGGCTGGCTGAATAAACTGGGTGGTATCATCCTGTATGTATTATTATACCTGCTGATCTTTAGTGTTCTTTTATTTTATGCTGAGCAGTTGAATCTGATAAAACCAGCAACCGCGGAAGTATCACTCACCTATCCCATTATTTATCCCATGGCTCCAGAAGTCATTGGCGCACTGGGTACCGTGCTTCCTTTTTTCAGGGATATGTTTGCCGAACTGGAAACCTTTTTCGACAGGCTCGCGAGATAGTCTTACATCCTCATCTTGTCAACCATTCATGCGGTCAGACATTTTGGTAAGTTTATTGGTAATTAAAATCGAGATAGATAATGATGCATACTTCCGGTGTCACCATTTATATTCGTGGCAACACTGGTCTTTGCCGAGAGGAATAGCTTTTGCGCCAAAACAATTATTTTAGCGGAAATTAACCTGGACAGACTGATGCAGTATACATTAAAAGAAGAAGGTAAGTTCAAGTATATTGAAGAAGGCGAAGGAGAACCATTGTTACTGTTGCATGGATTGTTTGGTGCATTAAGCAATTTCAAGGACCTGGTTGAGCATTTCCGTCATACACATAAGGTTGTTGTGCCCATTCTGCCTTTGTTTGAACTGGATATCCTGCATACTTCAGTAGGCGGGCTTGCCAAACATGTACATAAATTCATTGAATTCAAAGGATATAATAATATTCACCTGCTGGGAAATTCTCTGGGCGGTCATGTAGGCCTGGTGCATGTGCTCAAACATCCTGAAAGAATTAAATCACTTACACTTACCGGCAGTTCAGGTCTTTTTGAGAATGGAATGGGCGATACCTATCCCCGTCGTGGCGATTATGAATACATAAAGAAAAAGACAGAAGTGACTTTTTATGATCCAAAAACCGCTACAAAGGAACTGGTAGATGAAGTGTTTGAAATCACCCGCAACAGGCTGAAGGTCATCAAAATCATCGCACTGGCTAAAAGCGCCATCCGCAATAACCTGGGTGAGGAATTGAATAACATCACGCAGCCTACCTTGCTCATCTGGGGTAATAACGATACGATTACACCACCTTTCGTTGCTCGTGAATTCAATAAACTGATCCCTAACAGTGAATTGCATTTCATTGATAAATGCGGCCATGCGCCCATGATGGAACAACCGGAAGAGTTTAATGTGATTTTGGATAAATTTTTGAAAAAACTAAGTGAGCCTGCAACAGTTCAATGAACCTTGCTGTCTAATTTAGTGTTACCGTTTCTATGTTAACAAGAGACCTCATATCAAACTCAATTCCCTATTTGCATAAAGATGACAAAGTGCATCATGCATTGCAGCTCATGAATGATTATCATGTGGCTCACTTGCCTGTTGTGGATAATGAGAGTTATATGGGTATTGTAAGCGAGGAACAACTGCTGCAGACAGATGATGAACTGCAGATCCACCAGTTGCAGGTTACAGATGGTGTTACTTCAGTGCAGGCCAATGATCATTTTCTGAAAGCAATCCAGACAGCCGTAATCAATAAGCTCAGCATCGTACCTGTAGTACAGGAAAAACAATTGCTGGGAATTGTTACTTATAATGATCTCTTGCGTAATGCTTCCGATTTCATGAGTCTCGGCCAGCCGGGGGCGCTTATCGTACTTGAGATGGAAAATAAAGCTTATTCATTTACCGAGATCAACCGCATTGTAGAATCGAATGATGCGCAAATTACCCAACTGAACACTTATACAGATCCTGAAACGGGGATGTCGCAGGTTACCATCCGCATCAATAAACTCGAAGTTTCTGATATCCTGGCCACTTTCCAGCGTTACGAATACAATGTCAAATACTATTTCGGCGAAGAACTTTACGAAAACGAGCTGAAAACCAATTTTGACAATCTCATGAACTACCTCCGGATCTGAGGTTTTTCTCCCTTTATTTCCCAATCTTCAAAACGGGTATCCTTTTTTCTACTGAAATAGCAGAAATTGAGTGCCGGATGAAGGTTTGCCAATGTTTATGCTTCTGCCTGTTTTACCTGATGGTAGGTAAACTTGTCTCTGCCCAGCCGGGTGTGGCACTTCCTGACTCCATTATTTACAGCACCCAGATGAGTGTGGGCGATAGTGTGATGCCTCCTCCAAACAACCAGTTGTTCACCGTTCGCAGCATTATCATTTCCGGGAATAAAAAAACGCATCCTGATATCATCATGAGGGAATTGCCTTTCGAGATCGACGAAGCGTATAATCTCGAAGTAATTCCACAAAAATTCTCAAAGGCGAGAAAACAGCTCATGAATACCGGCCTGTTCCGCGAAGTGACCGTTTCCCTGAAAAGCATGGAGGGTTATGATGTATATGTGAATGTGGAGGTAGATGAAAAATGGTACCTCTGGCCCAGGCCATTTGCTCGTCCCGTTGATAAAACCTTTCATGAATGGTGGGATGACCAGGAACGCGATATGAACCGCATCAATTATGGCATGCGCGTGCTGCATAATAATTTCACCGGCCGTAATGATAAGCTCAAAGTGAATGTAATGAACGGGTACACCAAACAGTTATCCATTCAGTATTATGGCCTTTTCCTCGATAATGACCTGAAGTGGTCGGTGAATGGTGGTGTGGCAATTGGCAAGAACAGGGAAGTGAATTATATGACGGAGCGTAACAGACCCGTACCCATAAAGGACCGTGACCGTTACCTGCGCAGTTATTTCAACTGGTTTGGAGAAGTCAGCTTCAGGCCTGCCATTAAAACCAGGCATACCTTCGGGATCGGCTACAGCATGGAAAATGTGGCGGACACTGTATTCAAACTGAATCCTGAATTTTCATCGCGTAAGAGTTTTGGTTATCCCGAGATTTTTTACCGCATGACCTATTTTGATGTGGACTTCATTCCTTATCCCACAAAAGGTTTTATTGGAGAGATACTGTTGAGAAGAAAGGGCTTGAATGATCCGCTTCGCATGTGGCAACTGCAAGCCAAGGGTTCCAAGACCTGGCCGCTCGGCACTGAAATGTTTTTCAATGCAAGTGCGGTGGCCATGATGAAGCTTCCTTTCAAACAGCCTTATGTTACCAACCAGTTCATCGGGTACGACGGCCAGTACCTGCAGGGATATGAATATTATGTAATAGATGGCGTAGCGGGTGCCTATACCAAGGCCACACTAACCCGTGAACTCGTGAATACACGGATTAGTATCAATTCTAAAAAAATACCACGGCTCAATCATATTCCTTTCAGGATCTATGCAAAAACTTTTGTGAACGCTGGATATGTTTACAATGATCATGAAGGGATCAACCATTTCAATAACCGTTTGCTTTATTCCGGTGGTGTGGGACTTGACATTGTGGTATTCACCGACTTTGTGATCAAACTCGACTGGAGCTTCAACCGCTTAGGTGAAAACGGGCTATATTTACACAAACGCAATTATTTCTGATGGGTGAATGAGAAGGTGCGTATAAATAAACACTTTCAAATATTTCCCCAACCACTGACCAAATGAAGGTAGCCATCTACAGCAGGGTGCTGGAATCAACACAGCAGAAGGACGTACAGCTTTTTTTTGATGAACTGGCCAGGGAACAGATCGAACCCGTTGTGTTCAGACCTTTTCTTGAAGAGATCAATGGTAGATTGAACCTTCCTGCGGATTGTGAAACGTTTTCCGGTCACGAAGACCTTACCACTGAAATAGATTTTGTGATCAGCCTTGGTGGCGATGGTACCCTGCTCGATACCGTTACACTGGTGAGGGATAAGAATATTCCGGTTGTGGGTATCAATTTCGGGCGGCTTGGTTTTCTTGCCAGCATAGGCCGTGATGAAATGACCGAAGCCATCAAGGCACTGGCCCGTCGGTCTTATGTGATCGACAGGCGAACACTTGTACATCTTGATTCTAACATCCCCTTGTTCAACGATGTGCCTTATGCCCTGAATGAATTCGCGATCCACAAGCGTGATGTGGCCTCGATGATCAAGATCCATACTTACCTGAATGGCGAACTGCTGAATATTTACTGGGCTGATGGACTCATCCTGGCAACACCTACCGGCTCCAGCGGTTATTCGCTCAGTTGCGGAGGTCCCGTTGTTTTTCCTGATGCCTGCAGTTTTGTGCTCACACCTATCGCACCCCATAATTTAAATGTTCGACCCATAGTAATCCCCGATAATACCATCATCTCCTTTGAAGTGGAAAGCAGGTCTGACGATATCATCTGCGCACTTGATTCAAGAAGGGAACTGGTAGATAAAAATGTATTGCTTGCGGTGAGGAAAGAAAATTTCATGATGAACCTGGTCAGGCTCAATGAAAATAATTTCCTGCAAACATTGAGAAATAAGCTGAGCTGGGGATTGGATAAGAGGAATTAATGAGCTGATGGCCATTAGCCAATAGCCATTGGCTTTTAGCTTGCCTCTGCGCAATCTCCTATTCTCCTTCTTCGCCAGCCATCCGCGTGTCGCTGAAGCTTTAGCGGAGGCACAAGCTTTAGCGAAGGCTGGTTCTCTGCGGTAAAAGATCAACAAGACTACTGAATACCGACTTCAGACATACAAGTACACATCTTGCTCTCAATCTCGTGGCTTTGAACTTTCAACTATGAACTTTGAACCGAAAATTCCTTGCCCATCATACCAAATCACAGTATTTTGCGTTAGCTATTTAGTGCTTAACCTTATTTTGCAGTTATGAGAAAATTTCTGGCGGCCCTGGTCATCTGCTTACCCTTATCCCTTTTTTCACAGGATGCCATTGTGCAGGAAGGAGAATTTGGATTTGGCCTTGGTGCTGGTCACTATTTCGGTGATCTGAATACGCGGGCCCACCTCAACAGGCCCAAGATAGCTGCAGGTCTTTTCTTCAGAAAAAATTTCGGAAATTATATAGCCCTCCGCATTCAGGGCAGTTTTGCCCAATTAGGTTATTCCGATGTTTATAATACGCATAATGAATTTATGCGCCGCAGGAACCTCAGCTTCAATTCCAAAGTATGGGAGCTGGGCCTTCAGGGCGATTTCAATTTTTACCGTTTTATGCCCGGCGAACCTGATTTTCGCTGGACACCCTATGTAACCCTGGGAGCCTCCGTTTTTAATTACGATCCCTATGCTTATCTCAACGGTGAAAAATATTTTCTCCGACAGCTCGGCACAGAAGGCCAGGGCATTGATACCACCAACCGCGACAGGCAGCCCTACAGTTCCATGGCCTTTGCCATTCCATTTGGTGTAGGTATCAAATACGCCATCAACGACCGGATTAATATCGGTTTTGAGATCGTGCACCGTTTTACCACTACCGATTATCTTGATGATGTAAGCAAGACTTATGTTGATCCCGCTGTTTTCCCGGCCAATCCAGACGGCACACCAAGCGCTGCGTATTTATTATCCGACAGGTCCTATGAAACCGGCCCGCGAATCGGTTTCAAAGGAAGGCAGAGAGGCAATAGCCAGAACAAAGACCAGTTTGTTACAGCCATGTTCTTTGTGAGTTTCAACCTGCAGTCGTACAAATGTCCGACGGTGAATTAGAGAAGTCCATAGTCCACGGACATTTCACCCTGCTCTATCATTTATAAGTAATTCCGCATGGCAGCCGCGTTCTATGGACTATGGTCCATGGTCCATGGTCTTCTCAAACGCCTTACCTTTGGCCCTTCATGTCTGATTTATTATCTCAAATTGATAAGGAGCGCCTGCCCCGTCACATCGCCATTATCATGGACGGCAACGGCCGGTGGGCAAAAGAGCAGGGACAGGACCGCCTGTTTGGTCACTTCCATGGTGTGGAAAGCGTCCGCAATATCGTGGAAGGCTGCGCTGAACTGGGAGTAGGTTATCTTACCCTTTATGCTTTTTCAACAGAAAACTGGGACCGCCCGCAATATGAAGTGGTAGGCCTCATGGAACTGCTGGTGACCACCATCCGCAATGAAGTGGAAAGTCTCAACAAAAATAATATCAGGTTGCATGTGATCGGCGACCTGAGCATGCTGCCTGAATATGCCCGCAATGAATTGAGTGAAGCCCTGGAAATCACTAAAGCAAACACGGGTCTTAATTTGATTATGGCCTTAAGCTATAGCGGGAGATGGGAACTGCTCAATGCGGTCAAGAATATTGCCTGGCAGGTAAAGCAGGGAGCCCTGCAGGTAGAGGCCATTGACCAGGAAACCCTGCAGCAATACCTTTCCACCAGTGCTTTCCCAGACCCGGAACTCATGATCCGGACCAGTGGTGAATACCGCATCAGTAATTTTCTTTTATACCAACTGGCTTATGCCGAGCTATACTTTACCAGTGTGCGCTGGCCCGATTTCCGTAAACATAATCTCTACGAAGCTATTATAGATTACCAGAGCAGGGAGAGAAGGTTTGGTAAGACCGGGGAACAGGTGGTGGGTAGTCTGTAGTCTGAAGTCTGTAGTCTGTAGTCGGTAGTTCAAAGTCGAAAGTTCAAAGTCTGGCAGCGATACTCCTGCCGATGGCACCTCATTCACCTTCCTTCGCTTAAGCCAGATGGCGCAGCATTCACTATTCACCACTCACCAAGGCGACGCTGATCTCTGCAACACGACCATAGACTATAATCTTCTTTAACAATTCGGTTTGAAATTTACCTTTAATTTGCCTGCCAAACTGCTCATTTTCTCCTGTATAAACCGGGAATTTACTGACTGAACTATTCTTATGCAACGATATCTGTCTCTGGTGCTGCTTTCCTTATTGTCTGCTTTTTCAGCTACTACATATGCGCAGGATACGCTGGTGACCTCTGTTGACCCGGCCCTGCTTGCATTGGAGGAATCAAGGGTACCCAGGGAATATACCATCCGCAACATCACCGTAACCGGTGTTACCACGCTGGATACAGCAATTGTATTATCAGTTTCAGGTTTGCAGAGAGGCGACAGGATTGTTTACCCTGGTTCAGATGTTTTTTCAAAAGCCATCACCAATTTATGGCGCCAGCGTTTTTTCAGTAACGTCCAGATTTACATCACCGCTATCCAGGATGATAACATTGATATCGAACTGCACGTCCAGGAAAGTCCCAAGCTGGGAAGCTTCCAGTTCATAGGGCCGAAAAAAGCAGAAAGGGATGAGATCCAGCAAAAACTCAACCTAAGAACCTCCACTATTATCACGCAGACCGTAAAGAAAAACGCCATTGAAGGCATCGAGAAATTTTATAGGGATAAGGGATATCTCAATGTGAAAGTGCGAATAGAAGAAAGACCTGATCCTACTTTCCAGAATGCCAACGCGCTGATCTTTTATGTGGATAAGGGCAATAAGGTGCGCATCAGCGATCTGAATTTTTATGGCAATGAGGCGGTGAGCGATCAGAAACTGAAAAAGCAGATGAAGGACACAAAGGAAATGAGCAAGGCCACGCTCAATCCTGATGAAACAAAAAGTCCTTATGGTGAAAATCCCAAACAGAGCTTTGGTGAATACCTGAAAGACTGGGGATTCCTTTCTCCTACCAAAACAAAAACTTTCCTCGATCCTTATTTCCGTTTCAAATTGTTCAGTGGCGCCAAGTTTGACGCTAAGAAATATGAAGCTGATAAACAAAAAGTATTACAGTATTATAATTCTATTGGTTACCGCGATGCGCAAATCATAGCTGATACGCAGTATTATAATAAAGAAGGAAATCTGCAGGTGGATGTGCTGGTGTCCGAAGGAAATAAATATCATTTCGGTGACATTGCCTGGAAAGGAAATACCAAGTATAGTGACTCCCTGCTCACTGCCATCCTGGGCATCCGCAAAGGAGATGTTTATAATATTGAAACCCTCAACAGCCGTGTAGGAAAGCAGCTCAGCATGGAAGGTGGTGATATCGGAAGCCTTTACCAGGACGATGGTTATCTCTTCTTCCGCGCTGAACCGGTTGAAACTTCTGTTTACAACGATACGATAGATTATGAGATCCGTATTGTTGAAGGACCCCAGGCCCGTTACCGTACAATCAGCATTTCCGGAAATGAAAAAACTAAAGATTATGTGATCCGCCGCGAACTCAGAACCCTGCCAGGTGAGTTGTTCAGCCGCGCCGACATCATCCGTTCTACAAGGGAACTGGCCAGCCTTAATTATTTTAACCAGGAAACCATCAACCCGGGTATCGTGCCCGACCAGTCAGACGGTACGGTGGATGTGAACTGGCAACTGGAAGAAAAATCTTCCGACCAGCTTGAACTGTCAGCCGGCTGGGGTGGTGGTGTTGGTCTTACCGGAACACTGGGTGTAACCTTCAATAATTTCTCGATCCGCAACATTTTCAAAAAATCTTCCTGGGATCCACTGCCACAAGGTGATGGTCAGAAACTCAGTTTACGTTACCAGTCAAACGGCCGTGCCTATAGTTCTTACAATTTCAGTTTCACAGAACCATGGCTGGGAGGTAAAAGAAGAAACTCGCTCACATTTGGAATCTTTCACAGTAAATTTTCCAATGCATATAATTTCCAGACCGGAACTTTTGATAAGGCAAAATCTGATACCAACTTCCTGAAAACAACCGGCATCTCTCTATCCTTAGGCAAACAACTGAGATGGCCTGATGATTATTTCAGCCTGGTTTATGCACTCAATTTCACTGAGTATAACCTGCGCAACTACCCGATTTTCCAGGGACTTGACAATGGCAGATCAACCAATATCAGTATGAAACTGGGATTGCAGCGTTCCTCTGTATTCGATCCTACCTTCCCAAGGAGTGGATCCAATCTCGTTGCCAGTGTACAGTTCACTCCCCCTTATTCTTTGCTGAATCCTGACTTGGTGTCTTCCCGCAATCCATACAGAACACCTGAATATCATAAATGGCGTTTCAATGCCGAGTGGTTTGTGCCGCTGGGTAAACCCATGGGAGCAGAACAGAACAGGCAATTCGTGTTGAAAGTGGCTGCCAAATATGGTTTCATGGGCCGCTATAACCGCAAGCTTGATTTCTCTCCATTCGAAAGATTCCAGTTGGGTGGTGATGGTCTAACCAATAATATGG
>JAEYUA010000097.1 GCA_023433755.1 Bacteroidota bacterium
GTTTCTGTTTTTTGGCAAGGGCCTTTATGATTCGCTCGTTCTTTTTGCCTGCCACCTTCTGAAGGTTGATGTAAAGGGGATGCAGGGCAAAAGCCGAGATCGCGGCATAGGGATAAGAATCCTTCCAGGTATAGGTTGCCGTAGTGTCGTTGATGGGTAGTAACTGGATCAGTTTGAGCCCTACCTCCGCGGACCAGTCGACCAGCAGTTTGATATCTGTAAACTCACCCACACCAAACCCGTTTGAGGAGCGCAGGCTGAATACAGGGATGGCCAACCCCGCTCCTTTCCACCCGATGGAAGGCGTACGGATAAAACCATCATGAATCACGGTTCTTTTTTCAATAGAACCATCATTATGCAGGATGCGGTTATCACCACCTTCAAATTCTGCCTTGCCTGTTTTGGTATTGTAGATTCCGTATTTATAGCTCAGCGCAAATTCAGCAGGTGTGACCTCCAGGTTGGCAATCCACCATGACCCTTTTTTATGGAGAAGAACCGGGGAATCGGTAGACCAGTTATTCAAATGTTCCGAACTGCCTGCGATGAATACTGCTTCATCGGCAGACAGTAATGGAGCTTTCACCTTGAACTGGTGCGTGAAACCTTCCTGTTTTTTATGTTTAACCTTTTTATGGTCCCTGAAAAAAACTTCCCGGAAAGGTGCGGTGAGAAAAGCATTTTCAATATAACTTTCATCGTTCCAGGTGTCAATAGCTACCACATCACCCTTTAATTTTTTCAACTCTATCTGCCGGTCCTTCTCAGCTTCTTTTTTACGACTGCCGTTTTCATTTATAAAAACATACCGGTATTGAAAGGCATCAATTCCTTCCGGGTCTATTTCAATGGAAGCATGCCAAAACTCGTTATTGAAAAAATTCATGGGAAGTGCCTGGTCCAGGTCATCATTTCCAAGCGAAGGCAGGTTCCCGGCAATAGCAAGCGTTTGACCGAATTGCGTGTGAAAACGCAGGTAAAAATCAATTTTCATCAAGTTCTTATTTCAATACTCTCGGTCGTGTCCGACAGACACAATATGCGACGAAAATAATAAAAGCTTTTAATGAAAGGCCCCGGCCCTGAAATTGTTTTTAATCATGTTGCGGGAAAATAGATTCCCTGCCCTATTTTTGCGCAAAAAATAATCTGATGGAAGTACGTAAAAGAAATACAGGTTTGTACTGGTTATTGTTCCTGATATCTACTGCTGCGTTGGCATTTGCCATTTTTACACACTGGCCCTGGCTCACCCTGATACTTCCTTTCGTTACCACATTCTTTGTTCTGGCAATGGACATCATCTGATCCAAACGCGAGACTAAACATACCAGCCGGCCCAGCCGGCTTTTTTATTGCTTTTTCTGCCTGAGCCTGTAGTTGGCTGCCTTGTTTACCTTCTGTATTTTTTTGAGGGTGTCTGCATGGATTACCTGGCCGGGACTCACTCTCGCTGTGTATTCCATGAGTATGGAATCCATTCTCTGCAATTCGGAAGATACTTTCACGTATTCAGGGAAATAGGAAAGGTATTTGATGTTATTGCTTAATGACCTGCGGGCGCCCTCCATGTCTCCCCTGTCTACCAGGCTCATTGCCTTTTCCAGCATCTCATTGGACGTATAAAGCACCTGCTGTTCTCGTACATACTGGTTGAACCATTTCTGGTATTCACCGGTATTCTTTGCAGCCGACAGGTTGTTGCGGTTCACCAGTTGTTTCCTGTTTTTGGACCTGGTATCGAAATAATCCAGCGTGGTTACAAATTCCATTGCGGAGGTCCTGCCTTTATCAAGATCAAAACTCAGCAGCATACCTTTCGAATCACTGGCAAAAAGGTCACGCAGTTTGATGCTGACCTCCCTGCCCTGCTGGCTGTACCTCAGCGGGTAAGCTTTTTCCAGGTTCACACCCTCCGGTAAAAAAATCCTGAGCTCGGCATCCTTTGCAGCCAGCATCAGCAACCCGGCCAGTTCATTTTCAAATATTCCAGTCAGTTTTTCCGCGGCATCAATAAAATAATAATTACCGGCCCCCGTTTCAGCCATATCGGTCATGAGGGTCTCATTATAATCATAACCCACTCCAAATGTTGAAATGGTAATCCCTTCCTGGTCTTTAAAATAGCGGACCTTCAAACGGATCAGGGTGGAGTCAGTTAATCCTGTATTGGCGATGCCATCACTGATAAGTAATACCCGGTTCACAAACCCTTCCCTGTAATTTCTTTTTACAAAATCATAACCCATCTCAGTACCACCCCAGAGATTGGTACTGCCTCTGGGGGCGATGCCATCTATTTTCTTTTTGATGGCCTGCTTATCCATGGCGGGTACCGGTGATTGCACACTGTCAACATTATTGTCATAGATGACGATACTTACATAATCATTTTCATTTAACTGGTCAATTATGGTTTTAGCGGCACGTTTGGCCTGGCCCATTTTGATACCCTGCATGGAACCACTCCTGTCAATGACGATACTAATATTCAGTGGAACCCTGTTAGCCGTGTCGCTGGTAAACTGGCCAATCCTGGTTTCGAGGTAGAGATAGGCTTTGCGGGAAGCAGTGTCCGTGAGAAAAAGTTGGTTGTCCAATCCCGTTATAAGTGAAACGACACCATCTGTCTGCATGATGTTTTTCCCATTATGCTCCAGGGCCCTGAACCTTGGTGCAAGGGTGTCGGTATTATTTTGAGATAATAAGGGATTATGGCGGTCTTTTTTAAAACCGCTGGTTATGATGACTAGAATGATAACAAAAATGAAAACAAACCTCATGAGATGGCGCTAAACTAAACCATGCGTTTTCAAACTGCAAACCAGCACTGTTAAATCATCAATCATTGGCCACTTTTGTACGTTGGTATCTGTCAACGGTACTCCGGGACTCTGAAACTGGTGATGTGTGATGAATCATGATTGATGGTGAACAGGATGATTAAATCTTATGAATGATATTGGTGTATATCCATCTTATATCTGCTACTGGATATTTTACCGGACATGCCGTTGGCATGTCCCTACGTTGTTCGTGTCACCAATAGTATACGAAATAGCCGCCATACAATGCCATGTTTTCTTATAATTGAATTGTTTAACTTTAAGAAAACCGTTTTTTTATGAGCCCAGATCTGAAGCAAAAGCTACACACGCTGGTGGATAGCTGCAACGATGAGTTTATACTCGAAGAAGCCAAAGCTGTTCTTGAATCCTATGAAAGCGGCAAAGAATTTTGGCAGGAACTGGATGAAGAGGACCAGGATAATTTCCTGGGGAGTGAGGAAGAACATGAACAGGGGCACTCCATCACCCATAACCGTTTGCTGCACCAGGTGGGAGGCTTCAAGAAAAAATGAATTTCATTGCGGCGGTGATTTCTTTCCCGTTATTCAAACCTGCTCCAGGGCGGGACGGGAAATTTTTTATTTAGACCTTATTATTATTCATAAAAAAACCCCGCTTTGGCGGGGCTTTTTATTTTGAGGCTTTGGAGCCTTATTTCACTTCTTCGTATTCTGCATCTGTTACATTCTCACTGGATCCCCCGGCGCTTTGCTGTTGGCCATCATCAGTTCCGGGCTGCTGCGGACCTGCCTGCTGGCTGGCCTTGTACAGTTCTTCACTGGCTGCGGTCCATGCATTGTTCAATTCGGCAACTGCCGGATCAATCACTGCAAGGTCCTGTGATTTATGTGCTTCTTTCAATTTGCTGAGAGCAGCTTCGATTGGCGCTTTTTTATCAGCAGGGATCTTATCGCCATAATCTTTCAGTTGTTTTTCTGTCTGGAAGATCAGGCTGTCGGCCTGGTTAAGTTTTTCAACCTTTTCACGTTCTGCCTTATCAGATGCCTCATTGGCTTTTGCTTCGGCTTTCATTCTTTCCACTTCTTCCTTGCTCAATCCACTGCCTGCCTCAATACGGATTTTCTGTTCCTTTCCTGTGCCTTTATCCTTGGCAGTTACATGGAGGATACCATTCGCATCAATATCAAAGATCACTTCGATTTGTGGTACCCCTCTTGGTGCCGGCGGAATACCATCGAGGTTAAAGATACCCAGGCTCTTATTCTGGTTGGCCATAGGCCTTTCACCCTGCAATACATGAATCTGCACACCTGGCTGGTTATCCGAAGCTGTAGAGAAAGTTTCTGATTTTTTTGTCGGGATAGTTGTATTGGACGGGATCATCGTTGTCATCACACCACCATAGGTTTCAATACCCAGGTTGAGCGGTGTAACATCCAGCAGCAATACATCCTTCACTTCTCCTGTAAGAACTGCACCCTGGATGGCGGCGCCAACGGCTACTACTTCATCAGGATTCACTCCTTTATTTGGTTTCTTACCAAAGAATTTTTCAACGATCTCCTGCACTTTGGGGATACGTGTTGAACCACCCACCAGGATCACTTCATCGATCTGTGAAGTAGAAAGTCCTGCATCTTTCAATGCCTGCTCACAGGGCTTGAGACAGCGGGCAAACAATGTGTCTGCAAGTTGTTCAAACTTGGCCCTTGATATTTTTTTCACCAGGTGTTTGGGCACGCCATCCACCGCGGTGATGTATGGAAGATTAATTTCTGTTTCAGAAGATGAGGAAAGTTCCACCTTGGCTTTTTCTGAAGCTTCTTTCAGACGCTGCAAAGCCATAGGGTCCTTACGCAGGTCAACATTCTCATCTTTTTTGAACTCTTCTGCCAGCCAGTCCATGATCACTTTATCAAAATCATCACCACCCAGGTGCGTATCACCGTTGGTGGATTTTACTTCAAACACTCCATCACCGAGTTCAAGAACAGAAATATCAAATGTACCACCACCGAGGTCGAATACCGCGATGTGGTGATCTTTTCCTCCTTTATCAAGTCCGTAAGCAAGAGCGGCCGCTGTAGGCTCGTTCACAATCCTGCGCACATTCAATCCTGCGATCTCCCCTGCTTCCTTTGTGGCCTGGCGCTGGGCATCGTTGAAATAAGCCGGTACGGTGATCACCGCATCAGTCACTTCTTGTCCCAGGTAGTCTTCTGCCGTTTTTTTCATTTTCTGCAGGATCATCGCAGAAATTTCCTGCGGCGTGTACAGCCTGCCATCAATATCAATACGAACCGTATTATTGTCACCTTTCGCCACCTTGTAACTCCAGTGACTGATCTCTTCCGTTACCTCGTCGAAGCGGCGGCCCATGAATCTTTTTACACTGGTGATGGTATTCTGAGGATTGGTGATGGCCTGCCTTTTGGCCGGGTCACCCACTTTCCTTTCACCATTTTTCAAAAATGCCACTACCGAAGGCGTTGTACGGCGTCCTTCATCATTGGCGATTACTACGGGCTCATTGCCTTCCATTACCGATACGCAACTGTTGGTCGTACCCAGATCTATACCGATTATTTTTCCCATGAATTAAGAATTTTTACGCCTGCCCGACGGTAGACAGGTTCAGTACTGGTTATCAATGATTATGCCGTGGCGTTTGAAGTGCAATTTTGGCAGTCGCAATGCAAAAGATGGAAAAGTGAAGCGAAATTTTATGCCAGCCTGGTTTAAATTGAAGCCTGAAACCGAAAACGGTTTCAGGCAAGTTTTTCAATGGAATTTTATGGCCCACTCTTCTGCACAGAAATTCAGAATCAGGGAAAATGCGAACATTCTTACTATCAATGCGCCTGCTGATATTCAAAATAGCTGGGATTCATTGCCGGCTGGTGTAAAGCTTAGCAACAGGACAAGGAAGCCGGACCAGGTTCATTGGTTTGTAAAAACCAGGGCGGAAATGGAAAAGGGAATGGCAAAAGTATTGGCCATGGTAAAGGGTGATACAGTCTGCTGGATCTTTTTTCCCAAGTTAAGTTCAGGTAGGCAGACAGACCTGAACAGGGATAATGGATGGGAGGAGTTGCTTAAGCATGATATGCAATGGATCAACCTGCTCTCTTTTGATGATACCTGGTCAGCTTTTGGTATGAGGGCAAAATCGGATGCTGACCGGGTAAAGGCGGCCAAACCTAAACCAAGACCGGTATTTGATTATGTGGATCCACTAACCAGGACTGTTCGATTACCTGATGATTTTGCTTCTGCCCTGGAAAAAGCAAAAAAAGAATCAGCGTTTTTCAATGGTCTGTCATTCACCAATAAAAAAGAATATATCGAATGGATTGTAAGCGCAAAAAAGGAAGATACCCGGAATACAAGGGTAAAGGAATCTATTGAAAGACTATCACGGCAATGGAAAAACCCTGCTAACCGGTAAATTATGCCGGTTTTTAGGAGAAAGTTATGAGCGGAACCAATGATTTCACCTTTTAGTGTTTTTATATTTGACTAAGCTCCACCATGATAAGATTTATTTTACTAGCCGTACCACTCCTTTTCCTGACACGGGTTGAAGCGCAAACCAGTTCATCCGGCATTCAAATTGATTCGCTACCCGAATCAAGAATTGATATCCCGATCCAGGTCAATCTCAAACCCATCTTTGCCCTCGCTGAAAAGAACGTGGATACAGTTTTTACCTCACCTGACTATCCCAATGGCTGGGTGCAGTCTGACTGCGCCACCCGCTATAAATACCATTTCCGGCGTTCGCCTTTGAGTATCAGCATGAGCGGCACCACCATGAACCTTGGATTTATGGGTTATTACCGGATCACAGGATCCACACGAAGCTGTGTAGGTGGTGTGGTACTTTCACCTTGGACACCTCCATGCCGCTGCGGCTTTGACGAAGGTGAAAGGAAGGTGAACATTGGCTTCCGCAGTACATTCAAACTTTATAATAATTACATGCTGCATTCCAGCATCGAGAGAAAAGAGCCGGTGCCGATGGATAAATGTTCTGTTTGTTTCTGGGGAGAGGACATTACCAAAGAAGTGATGAAGGGATTGAAAGCTGAACTGGATGCTTCCAAAAAATTAATGGAGGACCAGTACCGTTTTGTGAACCTGCGGCCATGGATGCAGTATGCCTGGAACCTGCTGAGCGATGTGTATGCCATTCCGGGGCTTGGTTATTTTACCTTACATCCCAAAAAGCTCCGTATGCAAAATATCAATGCGCAAAATGACCTGCTCAATATCAATATCGGCATTTCTGCCACCCCGGTCGTAAGCTTTGAAAGGCCAACAGGAACCCTTACCGCAATACCTGACCTCAACGATGCGTCCACTCCCGGCGGATTCAATATTTTTCTGGAAGCCGCATTGCAGTACGATTCACTGAGTAATGTGATGAATACCTACCTCTCCGGGAAAAGATTTGATGTGGCGGATGGCATTTTCAAAAAACACATTATTGTAAAAGAAGCCATGGTAAGTGGTGATACCACCGGCAAACTGCTGATCGGTATAAATTTTACCGGTTCCTTCGACGGTACAGTTCATTTTACCGGCAAACCTGTATATGATTCAGCTACCAGGAGCATTGATGTGCATGATCTTGATTATGACCTTCGCACCAAAAGCCTTTTATTGAAGACGGCCAAATGGCTGTTCAATAAAAAGATCATAAATGAAATGAAAAAATATACCTCGTTTGATCTTTCACAATATTATGATACCGCCTCTGTGGCCATGAACCAATGGCTGAACCGCGAATGGACCAAAGGCATCCGTGGTTCAGGTTCCGTAGACCAACTGAGCCTGACAAATGTTTATGCATTGCCACAACATCTTCTGATCAGGAGTAATTGTGCCGGTAAATTAAGTGTAATGGTTTCTGAAATCAACCTGGATTTTAAACAATAACGCTTTTGTTTTTGTCAGCAGATTTTACAGAACGGAAAGAAAAATGACGCTGTGAAAAATAGTTGAAAAGAATAACTATGACGGTTGTCAATAACTGGGAAGGTGTGGGAAACCAACCAAAGTATTCAACAAAAATCTTCAGGCAGATATAGTTGATGACCATACAGCCCATGATCACAATCACATAACGGAAAAACTGCACCCTCCGTTTGAGAAAAGATCCCTGGAAGATCACATACATGCTCAGGTAAAACCCAATTGGGAAGGTAATGATAAAGGAAATAAAGAGCGCTGCAATGTGAGGCTGGAAAGCAATAAACCCGAGATCAAGGACCTCTTTGTTGAGAATATAATTATAGGAAATAAAATAGATCAACAGGCTCAGTGCAGTATTGGAACCACCACATGCAGCATAATGATAGGTCTGCAGCGGCATAAACCGTTTTACCAAAGGATAGAATACATCCAGCACGGTGAAAATGATTTTCCTGACCTTATGATGGATCCTCTTCATGGATGCTGCTAAATTAATGGCAATTACCTATTTATTTCAACCATTTTCGGTAAAGGCCTATTTAGGAAATGTGAAAAATGCCAGGCCAGCATGAACCGTTGATTGAAATTGGCAGTTTCACATTCATTAAATTGCGCCAAAATCAGCAAGGGGCATGAGTTTAGTTCAGCAAATCAGGGAAGCAGGCGCAAAAGCAATTGAATCCATTTACCATACCGCTATCACACCGGATGATATCCAGGTGAACCAGACCAAACCGGAATTTGAAGGAGAGTATACCATCGTTTTGTTTGGATTGATCAAACAGTTGAAAAGATCACCGGAGCAACTGGGAAACGAGATCGGTGCATGGCTGGTGAACAACAACTCCGGGCTCTTTACGGGGTATAACCTGATCAAGGGTTTTCTAAACCTGAGTGTGAGCGACCAGCATTTTTTTGGTTTCCTTTCGAGTGGCCATACTACGCCTGCTTCTTCGGGGCGCAAAGTGATTGTTGAATATTCTTCTCCCAATACCAATAAGCCCCTGCACCTGGGTCACCTGCGCAATAATTTCCTTGGATGGAGTGTAGCGGAGATCATCAAAGCCAATGGAAATGAAGTGATGAAGAGCTGCATCGTGAATGACCGGGGCATTCATATCTGTAAAAGCATGATCGCCTGGCAGCTTTTTTCCGGGGGTGCCACTCCCGAATCAACAGGTATTAAAGGCGACCACCTGGTGGGTGATTATTATGTGCGTTGTGAAGACCAGATCAAAGAAGAAGCTGCTGCTCTCACCAACAAAGTTCTGGATGGCGATACCAGTGAAATTGATGAAAAGCACCAACAGAAAATCATTGAGTTGAAAGAACTGATCAACGCCATTCCCGGGGATTCAGAAAAAGACAAGGAAAAGCTCAAAAAGCTGAAGGATGATTTCAAAGAAGTGATCCGTGCCAATACACCCGTGATGAAAAAAGCTCAGCAGATGCTCGTAGACTGGGAAAATGGAAAGCCGGACGTGATAGCACTCTGGAACCAGATGAACGGGTGGGTGTATAAAGGTTTCGATGAAACTTATAAAAGAATCGGTTCCGATTTCGATAAGATCTATTATGAAAGCGGCACTTATATCCTGGGAAAAAGTTTTGTGGAAGAAGGACTGGCTGCAGGAGTTTTTTACCGCAAGGATGATGGCAGTGTATGGATCGATCTTTCTGATGAAGGACTGGATGAAAAGCTGCTCTTAAGAAAGGACGGCACTTCCGTTTATATCACGCAGGATATGGGACTGGCAGATGAAAAATATAAGGACTTCCCTTATGACCAGAGCATTTACGTGATCGCCGATGAACAGAACTATCACATGAAAGTGCTGCAGCTCATTCTTAAAAAATTGGGTAAACCTTATGCCGGTGGGATTTTCCATCTCAGTTATGGTATGGTGGAACTGCCCAGTGGCAGGATGAAAAGCCGGGAAGGTACCGTGGTGGATGCCGATGACCTGGTGAATGAGATGGTGGCTATTGCTGCCAGGCATACACAGGAATTGGGTAAGGTGAAAGATTTTAATGAATCAGAATTGGCAGAGCTTTACAATATACTGGGCCTGGGTGCCCTGAAATTTTACCTCCTCCGTGTGGATCCTAAAAAACGAATGGTCTTCAACCCGGAAGAGTCCATCGATTTTCATGGTTTCACGGGCCCATTTATTCAGTACACACATGCCCGCATCCGTTCCATTTTAAGAAAAGAGCAGCCGGTAGCATTGAACAGTCATGCTGAAGGATTGAAAAAACTGGAAAAAGACCTGTTGATTTTACTTGAGCAGTATTCATCGGTTGTTAGACAGGCGGCTATCGAATACAACCCCTCCGTGATAGCGATCTATTTGTTTACCGTAGCCAAAACTTTCAATAGTTTCTATACTGAACATTCTGTTCTCAATGCCGAATCAGAATATAAAAAACAATTGCGCCTTCATATCTGTAAGCTAACGGCGGATACCATTAAAGAAGGCATGCATCTTTTAGGTATCAGGGTTCCAGAGAGAATGTGATTTTTTTTACCGCCAAGAAATAAGAAAAAGAAGAAGGGCATCGGGAGATAAAAACCTTTCTTGGTGTTTTACCAGCAGGAGCTTCAGCGAAGGCTGGCCCTTCTTTCTTGGCGGTAAAAAATCTTAAAAACCCATCTGTTTCTCCTGCTTCAAACTCTTCAGGCTGGGATCCATTTCAATAGCCTTATCGCAAAGGGCCTGGCCCTTGGCCTTCTCTCCTTTTTTCTGAAAGCTCATGCCGATCATATACAAGGCTTCTGCATTGGTTTTGTCAACTTCCAAAATCTTATCAAAATAGGTAATCGCATCATCGTATTTTTTGATGTCATAATACGATTCAGCTATCATGTTGAGAATGTTCATATCGGTAGGCCTGTTCTTTAAGATCTCCTGCAACATGGCAATACCTTCGGCAGGTTTGCCGGCATTCACATAAGCAGTAGCAAGATTCTGCAGGTATTCATTGTCTTTCCGGTAACCTTTCTCTCCTGCTTCCAGCATGTATTTGAGCGCATTGGCATCATCCGGAATAGCATAATAGATCAATGACATTTCGTAGATCCAGCGGTTTTGTGTAGGATTCAGTTCTATGGCTTTGTGGAAATAAGGAATGGCCTGTTTATAGTTCATCATATCCGCATAGGCCCTTGCCACGGTATAAGGAATTTCTGCATTGGCAGGATTCTCTTTTGCAGCGATATTCATATAAGTAATGGCATTGCCCAGGTCTGATTTTTCATAAAAGGATTTACCCAGGTAATAGGCGGTCTGCTCATCCTTTTTTGTGTTTTTCAGCAGGCTCGCATATTTGATGGCATCATCCCACTGGCGCATGTTGAAAGAAAGAAGCATGAGCTGGCGGTAGGTGCTGTCGGTTTTTACACCCAGCTTTTCCAGTTGAAGAAAACCGGCTTTGGCCTGCTGGTATTTGCGTAATCCCAGGTAGGCGGCCGAGAGTTCGGAAACGATCTGGGGGTCATCCTTTTTATACTGGTTTGCTTTTTCGAGATGTTGCAGGGAAACCATCCAGCGGCCTTTGGCTTTTTCTTCCAGCCCCTTTTGAAGGTAAACAGCAGCGCTGTCAGATTGGGAAAATGCAGATGTAGTACAGGCAGTAAATGCCAGGAGAAAAATGAGCTTTGACATAGGAATATTGGCGTTTTTTATTGGTCCACCGAAATTAGAGATTAACACCGGCTTATGCAAGGCTTAATTCTCAGCATTTTGCTAAAATTGACCTCCGGGATTATTTCAAAACAATAACCGCCAGCGGGGGCAGGTTCACCTTAAGGCGGAACCTGGGAACTGTTTCTAAGAGGGTTTCTGCAGGTTCTTCATCCGTTTCTAAGAGGACGGGTTCAATCTTTTCCATTCTCACTTCAGGATTATTCACATCTCCCGTACCGCCATACTTAACATTATCGCTGTTGAAAATTTCGGAGGTAAAAGGCCGGTTTACCTCGATTTCCCAGTCCCAGCGGGGAGTTGGTGAAAGATTCAGAACCACCAGTAGCTGGTTATCTTCATTTTTTCCTTTTCGTGCATATGCAATCACCGTTTCTGTACGGTGGTTCAAGTCTATCCATTCAAAACCATCTACGGAAAATTGTTTGGAGTAAAGCGCCTCTTCCTTTGAAAGCAGCAGGTTAAGATCTTTCACACAAGCCTGGAGTTTACGGTGCGGATCATGTTCCAAAAGGAACCAGTCCAGTTCAGATTTATAATTCCATTCACTTGTCTGGCCGAATTCATTGCCCATGAATAATAACCTTCCCCCGGGATGCGTCCACATATAACTGTACATGGTGCGGAGATTGGCGAATTTCTGCCATTCATCACCAGGCATTTTATAAATCATTGGTGATTTACCATGAACCACTTCGTCATGACTCAAAGGCAGCATGAAGTTCTCATCATAGAAATACATCATGCTGAAAGAAAATTTGTTCTGGTGGTGCGACCTGAAATATGGGTCCAGTTTGAAATAATCAAGTGTGTCATGCATCCATCCCATCATCCATTTCATGCCAAAGCCCAAGCCTCCTTCAAATGTTGGTCTTGATACCATGGGCCAGTCGGTAGCTTCTTCTGCAATGGTTTGCACATCCGGAAAATCACGGAAGATGGTTTCATTCAGATCCCTGATGAAAGCAATGGCTTCAAGATTACCATTGCCGCCAAACTCATTCGGTTCCCACTGTCCGGGATCTCTTGAATAATCCAGCTTGAGCATGGAAGAAACCGCATCCACCCTGATGCCATCAATATGAAAACATTCAAACCAGAACCGGGCGCTGCTGATCAAAAATGATTTGACCTCTCCCCTTTTATAATTGAAAATGTAAGAATTCCAGTCGGGATGAAATCCTTTCCGCATGTCAGCATACTCATAAGTATGCGTACCATCAAACATATACAGGCCATGCGCATCGTAAGGAAAATGTGAAGGCACCCAGTCGAGGATCACACCGATGCCGGCCTCATGAAACCGGTCTACCAGGTGCATCAGGCCTTCAGGCGGTCCAAATCTTGAAGTAGGTGCAAAAAATCCGGTACACTGGTAACCCCAGCTTCCATCAAAGGGATGTTCCATTACCGGCATCAGTTCCACATGGGTGAATCCCATTTCCTTTACATAAGGAACGAGCCTGTCAGCGATCTGGAAATAATCATTATAAGATTCTTCATTGTTGCGGTCGGGACGCATCCAACTGGCAAGGTGCACTTCGTACACACTCCAGGGTGCATCCAGTGCATTGTGTTTTTCTCTTGTAGCCATCCATTCCTGGTCCCTCCATGCATAATCAAATTCCCAGGTTATGGAGGAAGTTGCAGGACGCATCTCCCAGTAGTTAGCCAGCGGATCACCCTTTTCGGTTACGCGTTCTTCAAAACCGGTAATGTGGTATTTGTACAGGTCTCCTTTTTTGATCCCGGGAATAAAACCTTCCCATATTCCGCTTTTATCCCATCTTGGCGTGAGTGGGTGTGATAATGGATCCCAGTTATTGAAGTTACCAATCACCGAAACCCTGGTGGCATTAGGTGCCCATACGGTAAACTGGTAACCTTCGGTGTCGAATACACTGATTTTTTTGGAGCCAAATTTTTTATACAGGGAATAATTGGTGCCATTCTGAAAAGTGATGATATCATCATCATAGAGTATGGAATAATTCCAAACGGATCCGGAACGGTCCACAAAATTCCTGTGTTCGTACCGCTCCTGATGAGTGGTTTCATTACCGTTTCCAACTATATCCAGCCGTTTGTCAACCATATAACTCTAAAGATAGTTTTTAAATAATGTTAACAACCCACTGTTGTCATTCAATTGTAATTTGTTGCCCGAACCACAACCAACACTGATGAGAAAACCCCTGCTGGTACTGTTGCTCCTGGCATTCACACAAATTATAAATGCCCAGTCGCTTATCCGGGGCCATGTTTCGGATTCACTTGAAAAAAAGAAGCTCGGCAATGCTGTTGTTGCGCTCATCAAACAATCGGATTCCACGCTTTACACCTATACAAGGACCGCGCCTGATGGTCAATTTACGCTGCCATCCGTTAAGCCTGGTTTTTATTACCTCATGATCACCTATCCTAAGTTTATCGACTTTATGGATATTGTTGAGGTAAGAAATGACCCGGTTGATCTTGGAAATTTTCCCTTGATTCCCCGTTCAGCTTTACTTGAAAATGTAATTGTAAGCCAGAATATCGCTATTCGCATGAAGGGTGATACCATTGAGTATAAAGCTGACAGTTTTAAGGTGGCGGAAGGTGCATCGGTAAAAGAATTATTGAGAAAACTTCCGGGGATGCAGGTAGATAAGAACGGAAGGGTAATTGCCCATGGCCAGGCTGTTGAAAAAGTATTGGTAGATGGCGAAGAGTTTTTCAGTGATGATCCTGCTGTGGTGATCGAAAACCTGAGGGCGGATGCCATTGATAAAGTTCAGTCTTATGATAAAAAAAGTGACCAGGCTGAATTCACAGGAGTTGATGATGGATCCCGTTCCAAAACACTGAATCTTGTTTTGAAAGATGACAAGAAAAAAGGACTGCTTGGAAAACTGGTTGTGGGCGGAGGAAGTCATGAAAGATATTCCGAAGAAGCCATGATCAACTATTTCAAAGGAAAGAAAAAGTTCTCTGTATATGGTATAGCATCCAATACAGGTAAAACCGGGCTGGGATGGCAGGACCGTGGAAGTTTTGGCGGAGGCAATGATTTTGGTGATGCTGAAGTAGAAATGGGAGCAGGTTTTATCATGATCAACAGTGATGGTGACGACGACTTCAGCGACTGGCAGTCTGATTATTATGATGAAGGAATACCCCGAACCATCAAGGCCGGAGCCCATGCATCCAGCAAATGGAATGCAGATAAACAGAGCGCCAATGGTAATTACAGTCTGAAAGATATGAAGGTGAACGCCATCGGTAATTCGCTCAGGAAATTCATTCTTCCCGATTCTGCCTATTATTCAAGAGAAGACCATAATAACAGGACCTTTCAACGCGAACAGTTGTTTAATGGCACCTTCGATTTCAAACTCGATTCAGCTTCCTCCCTCCGTTTCAAATTGAATGGTAAACTGGAGTCTAAGGACCAGTCATCTTTCAACAATACCCAGTCTGAAGATGAGGACCTGCAACTGGTGAACCGGAACAGGCGTACCAACGAAACCAATGCAGATAATAAGATTTTTCTTGGCAGTGTGTTGTGGCGCCAGAAGCTGAAGAAAAAAGGGCGTACGTTTTCACTTTCCGCTTCTTATAAAAACGCGAATAGGGATGCGGAAGGTTTTTTGTTTTCCCAAACTGAATTTTTTGACAATAATGGCAGCGTGTTTTTGAAAGATACCATAGACCAGTATAAAATGAATAACAGCCGTGCTTCCACCTGGAATTCAAAATTGGTTTATACCGAACCTGTAGGTAAGAAAGGAGTGCTTGAATTCAATTATACCATGAACCACATGGCCAGCACATCCAACAGGAAAAGTTTTGATAAGGCCAATGGAAAATATGAGGATCTCAACCCTGAGTTCAGCAACAGTTACGGTCTCAGGAATTTTGTAAACAGTGCCGGTATGAAATACCAGTTCAACAGTAAGAAGATGACTGTGAATGTTGGCAGTAATGTAGGTACTGCCCGGTACAGGCAATTGGATTCAACAGGCCTGCAGGTAAGGGAATTGAATTATACCAATATATTTCCTACAAGCCGGTTTACTTACCGTTTTACGCCACAGCGGAATGTAAACTTCAATTATTCAGGTGCCCCCCAGGCGCCGGGTATTGAGCAGGTGCAGCCCATCAGGGAAAATACCAACCCATTGTTTATCATTGTTGGAAACCCGGAACTGGAGCAGGCCTTCAGGCATAATTTTTCATTGTTCTTTACCGACTTTAAAATGCTTACCGGCAGAAATATCTGGATTCATGGATCTTTCCATCCTGTGCAAAATGCCATTGTTTCCAGGCAGGTGATTGATAAAGGTGTTACCACCCAGCAATATGTGAACGCTTCCGGAATTTATAACTACCAGTTTTATGGTTCTTATGGTTTCAAGATCCCCAAAACAGAAATTCATGGAGGAATCAACACCAATTCAAATGGAGGAAGGAATGTTAACTGGATTAACGGTGTAAAGAATGTAAACCGCTTTTCTTCATACGGAGCAGGAATTTCATTTTCCACTTACAAAGAAGAAAAGTATGATGCCAGTATCAATGCTGAATTCAACTACAACCGTTCACTCAGCAATGTAAATCCCGATGTGAATGATTTCTGGGGGCAGCAGCATAATATCAGGCTGAACTGGTTCATCACTAAAAAATTCACTGCAGGTACGGAGGCCAATTTTTACCTCCGTGAAAAAACAGATGCCTTCACCGGCGATAATAATTTTACTGTATGGGATGCTTACCTGTCGTACAAGTTCTTCAAAAAAAGAAACGGTGTTCTTCGCCTGGAGGTCAAGGATATGCTTAAACAAAGAAGAGGCTTCGACCGTTCCTTTAATAATAATGTATTGTTCGAAAGAAATTATAACATGCTGGGCCGGTACGCCATGTTAAGCTTCACCTGGAACTTCACTAAAAACCCCGGAGAAATGAAATAATGAAAAAGATCAACCTGTCAATATTGCTTTTGGTTCTTTCCCTGGCCGGATTTACACAAACTGTTTTTCTTGAAAAAGGAAAGATAGAATTTGAAAGGAAGACAAATGTACACCGTTTGTATTTCGCTGGTGAAAACGATGGATTCGCGGAAGAATTTAAAAAGCTGATCCCTGCATTCAAGACTGATTACTTTGAACTTGTTTTTTCAGGAAGTAAAACCTTGTATAAACCGGGGAAGGAATCTCCTGACCAGAAAGCCACATTTTTTGAGAGTCCGGCCAATGCCAATACTATTTACAAGGACCTGGGTGCAGGCAGTTTAATCAGCCAGAAACAGGTATATGAAACCCAGTTCCTGCTGGCCGATTCCATGCCCGCCCTTGAATGGAAAATGGAAGCGGAAACCAGGAACATTGCGGGCTATGAATGCCGCAAAGCCGTTTCCCGGATCTGCGATTCAGTAGTGGTTGTTGCTTTTTATACAGATGAAATTCTTCCTTCTTCCGGGCCTGAATCCATGGGCGGATTACCGGGAATGATATTGGGATTGGCCATACCTCGCCTATACACCACATGGTTTGCCACAAAAGTGGAAATGATCAATACAGCGGAAGAGCAAAAGATCACCCCCCCGCAAAAAGGCAAAAAATCAACACAGCCGGAAATGATCAGCAGGGTGCGTGAAAGCATCAAAAACTGGGGAGAGAAGTATTATCACAAGGCTATCTGGTTCACATCGCTCTGATCACTTTGACAATTCAAGAATCCAGATTGATTTGCCAGGCATATTCCATTTTTCTTCAAGTGGATGCATTGAGCCGCTGACAATATTTTTTCCCTTGCTGAAACCTTTCGTTCTTTCAGTGAATCGTGAAGGATCAAGCGATTTTTCCTTATCGTTTGTATTCATCACTACCATCACTGTCTGATCCAGGCTGTACCTGAAATAGGTATACACTCCATCTTCAGGAACAAACTGCATGAACTTTCCTGATTTAATGGCAGACGAATTTTTCCTGTACTGCGCAATGGTACGCGTCCAGTTGAAAGCTTCATTTTCCTGGGAGGTTCTGCCTGCGGCTTCAAATTTATTGGCTGAATCAGAAGGCCAGCCACCGGGGAAATCAAGACGCACCCAGCCATCCGGGTTGGATACACCCTTCATCAGTACTTCAGTGCCATAATACATCTGTGGAATGCCCCTGGTGGTGAGCAGCCATCCCACACCCATTTTGAATTTTTCAAAATCCTCTCCTATTTCCGAAAGAAAGCGGGTCTTATCGTGGTTGTCAAGAAAGTTCACATGTTTATTGGGATCCTTGTAAATGATATCCTGTGCCAGGGTTGTGTAAAGTTTATTAACGCCCTCCGTCCACCCGAAAGGTTCTTTGAGTGCCGGCAGGATGCCATACATGTGAGTTTGAAAATCAGTGACGGCGGGCAGGTTGCTTTTGAAGGCTGTATTCATTTTATGTTCAGTAAAAAATGCCTGGTTAATTACGCCATGTACCCAGGTTTCACCAAACAGGTGCAGTTTGGGATATTCATCAAGCAATGCCTTATTGCAGCGGTTCATGAATTCAAGATCATTGTAGGCATAGGTATCAATACGCCAGCCATCAAGACCAAATTCTTCGGTGGACCAGATAGCGTGTTGAATCAGGAAGGTGGCGAAGAAAGGGTTATGGTGATTCACATCCGGCATCTGTGTTACAAACCATCCGTCACTCATTAGTTTTTTATCTGCTGTGGAAGCATAAGGATCAAAAAGCGTTTGTTCCTTATAGGTGGTTTGCGTGTATTTTGGCCATCGGTGAAACCAGGTGCTGTCGGGCATGTCCCTGAACAGGAAGTGTTCGATGCCTGTATGATTGTATACGGCATCCTGGATGATCTTCATGCCTCTTTTGTGTAAATCATCAACCAGGTCATGGTAGGCCTTCTCTCCGCCGATGCGTGGATCAATTTTATAATGGTCGGTAAATGCGTAACCATGTTCGGTTCTGTTGGGCATATCGTTTAAAATAACAGGATTCAGCCATAATGCTGTTACGCCAAGATCCTGCAGGTAATCCAGTTTGTTTTGAATGCCTTTGAGATCACCTCCATGCCGGTCATAGATTTCTGCACGGTTGAGCGACTGGTCCTTCAATCCCTCTACCCTGTCATTGGAAGGATCACCATTGCTGAAACGGTCAGGCATGATGAGATAGATAAAATCTGCCTGGGTAATCCCTTTGTTCCTTGTTATTCCTTTTCCGGGTTTGCGGGCTTTAAGAGGAAAGTTCAGATTCTGTGAGCCATCAGCATTTTTCATTCTTATGACCACATTGCCGGGTTTAGCTGCTGCAGTGATTTCCAGGTCAATAAATATATAATTTCGGTTCTGCGGCCTGGTGATCTTCAGCAGTTTGATGCCAGGGTAGCTTATGCTTACTGAATTTTCCTGGATATTAGTACCTCTCAGCATGAGCTGGAGATTTTTATTTTTCATTCCCACCCACCAGTGTGTCGGGTAAATTCCATCCACTTTATATTCTTCCGCGGATGCCGTGGTGATCACCAGCGACAGGATAATTAATGCAAAAATTTTTTTCATAATTAAAGAGGTCTGTGTTCAAGAATTTCCATTTCAGCGGCTGCGGACTCATCGTAGCCTTCGTTCTTTTTTTCTTTGATGAAGAGGAAGCAGATGATCGCTGCAATGATCATCAGGTATCCTCCCACCTGTACAGCCAGCAGGCGGTCGTTATCAAGCAGGTTGTTCATTACCCATTTAAATCCAAGAGAAGCAATGATCTCAGGCAGCACGATAAAGAAATTGAAGATGCCCATGTAAATGCCAATTTTGTGCGCAGGAAGCACATTGGCCAGCATGGCATAAGGCATTGACAGGATACTGGCCCAGGCAATACCTACACAGGACATGGAAAGAAACAACATGTTCTTATCTGTTACCCAGGCTACACTGATGAATCCGAGTGCACCAATCAACAGGCAAATGGAATGCGTGAGTTTTCTGCCCAGCTTATCTGCAATGAATGGCAGGATGAAGGCGAATAAAAAAGTGACCACATTATAGAATGATAATGTAAGACCCGCGAAATCTTTTCCATCACCGAAGGCCTTATCTGTATCAGTTTGCGCTCCAAAAACATTATAGGCTACGGCCACTGAATAATAAAACCATAAAAGGAAAAGGCCAGGCCAGGTAAAGAACTGCACAAGGGCAATCACTTTCATTTTGGAAGGCATGTTCCTGATGGCTGCAGAAATTTCCCTGATGCCGTCAGCAAAGCCGGCTTTTTGCGGACTGTTCTTGAAATTTTCATTGGGAGCAGGCGGGTATTCCTTTGTGGTGAAGACCGTGTACAATACAGAGCTCAGGAAAAAAAATGCACCTATGTAGAAGGAGAATTTCACATTATCAGCAATGATACCTTTTGCAGCAGTGTTCTGCATATCAAACCAGTTATTCAAAATCCACGGAAGCGCTGAAGCAATGCTTCCTCCCAATCCTATGAGCAGACTTTGCATAACAAATCCCCTGTTCAACTGGCTGTCCGGCAGTTTATCAGCCACCAGTGCCCGGAAAGGTTCCATGGCTACGTTACCGAATGTATCGAGTATCCATAACAGCCCGGCCGCCATCCAGAGCACGGGGCTGTGCGGCATGAATACAAGGGCAATGGAACTGAGGATAGCGCCAACCAGGAAATAGGGCCGTCTTCGTCCCCACCTCGGATGCCAGGTGCGGTCGCTCATATAACCAATGATGGGTTGTACGATAAGTCCTGTCAGTGGCGCGGCTAAAAACAACAATGGTATTTCATCAGCGTTGGCGCCCAGCACATCGTAAATGGGACCCATATTGGCTCTTTGTAGATCCCATCCGAACTGGATGCCAAAGAAACCAACGCTCATATTGATGATCTGGGCTAGGGATAATTTAGGTTTGGTGATAGACCCGGTCTGGGCAGGCATGGCCATAAGCAATCATTAGTTTGATCGCCGAATTTAATAAGATAATGTGTATTAATTACACGAAAAATTTCATGGGGGATATTTCGTGAATCGTGAATCGTGAGGCGTGAGGCGTGAGCGGGTGAATGGTGAATCGTGAATGGTTGCCAGCCGCGTGGGCCGCCACCGATGTCAATTAATTTATGCAGGCACATTTGCATACCGGAAACCCTCTCACGCTTCACGCTTCACGTCTCACGATTCACCATTCACCATTCACCATTCACACTCCCACCGTATAACCATTCGGGATGATCGCTCCTTTTTTCAATACAATGATGCCGTCGCGGACAGTGTACAAAGGAGTATCCTGGTCTTCGAGATGGGTGCCTCCAACAATGCGCACATCATCACCAATGCGGCAGTTCTTATCAATAATAGTATTTTGAATATGGGAGCGGTTGCCTACACCTAATTGCGGTAATCCATGCTGTTTGTCCTGCTCGATCTCTGCAAGGGTTTCATAATAATCATTCCCCATGGTGTACACGTTGGTGAGCGTGGACTCATGACCTATGCGGGAACGGATACCGATCACTGAATTTTCGATATGTGCCGCATTGATGATGCATCCATCAGCCACCACAGCATGATCCAGCCTGGTACCGCTAAGCTTGGATGGCGGCAGCATGCGGGCACGTGTGTAGATGGTTTTGGTATTGTCGAAAAGATTGAACTCCGGCAGGTCGCGGGTAAGACCGATATTGGCATGGAAGAAAGCGGGAATGTTTCCAATATCTTCCCAATAACCCTCATACTGGTAAGAAGCTACTTTATATTTATTGATTGAATCAGGAATGATTTCCTTACCAAAATCTGTCGCATCCTTGTATTCATTTTGCAGGATTTCAAACAGCAATTGACGGTTGAAAATATAAATGCCCATTGAAGCCAGGTAATTTTTTCCCTTGCTGCGCATTTCATCCCCGGTATCACTCACCCAGTCTTCCAGTCCGGATTTTGGTTTTTCGATGAATGATGTGATCAGGTTTTCCTGCGTTTTAAGAATTCCGAAATCGGAAGCTTCTTTTGCCGTAACGGGAATAGTAGCAATGCTGATATCGGCGCCACTCTCCTTATGATTGTGCAGCATTTCCTGGAAATCGATCTGGTAAAGCTGGTCCCCGGAAAGAATGAGAATGTATTCACTGTCGAAAGGTGCGATATGGCGAAGGCCCTGCCGTACGGCATCCGCTGTACCCTGGAACCAGGTAGGATTGTCCGGTGTTTGTTCTGCGGCCAGTATATCCACAAAAGCAGAACTGAAAGCAGAGAAATGATAGGTATTCTTGATATGCCTGTTAAGCGAGGCTGAATTGTACATTGTTAGTACAAACATCCTGGTGATACCTGAGTTCAGGCAATTAGAAATGGGAATATCCACCAGGCGGTATTTGCCTGCGATGGGAACGGCTGGTTTGGAACGGCTGGATGTTAGTGGGAATAACCTGGTGCCTGCACCACCGCCTAGAATCACTGATAGAACTTGTTTGCTCATATAAATCGTTTAGTCAATTATTATAGTTTCTAGCTACTAGCTGCTAGCTGCTAGTGCTCACCTTAAACTTTCGTAAACCCGGATATAGTCCTTTGCTGATGCATCCCATGAGTGATCGATATGCATCATATAACTTCTCATCCAGTTGTAAAGATCTTTTTTATTATTATAAAGATCGATGGCTCTTCCCACGCTGTGCGTAATATCATTCACATCAGCATTGTTGAAACGGATGCCATATCCCTGCCAGTCACCAAAATCCTTAACGGTGTCCTTCAGTCCGCCGGTACTTCTCACCATCGGTACTGTGCCGTATCTCAATGCATACATCTGGTTCAGCCCGCAAGGCTCAACACGGCTTGGCATCATTAAAAAATCCGCGCCAGCATACATCAGGTGACTCAGCGCTTCATTGTAACCGATATAGGTATTTACATATCCGCCGAACTGGTGTTTCAATTCATCCAGCCTGTTCTCCACTGCCGGGTCGCCCGATCCGAGTACGAGAAAATTTGCATTGCCATGATGATGATAAATGGAACTGCGAATGGCATCAGGCAAAATATCCGCAGCTTTCTCTCCAACAAGCCGTCCGATAAAGGTGAATAGCGGTTTGTCGGGATCGAGACCAAACATTCCAGCCAGTTCTTTTTTATTTTTTCTTTTGCCTTCCTTCACCTGGTGGTCGTCATAATTTTTAATTATGAGACTGTCACTGGAGGGATCCCACACGTCAGCATCAATTCCGTTGAGTATGCCCAGGCTTTTCCCCTGTTCGTACTGCACCAGGTTTTCAAGGCCGTTGGCTGAATAGCGAAGCTCTTCCAGGTAACTATGGCTTACGGTGGTCACTTTCCAGGCGCATTTAATGGCGGAGGCCAGCGGGTTGATATGATTGTTCCAGTCAAGCAAACCCCATTTATAAGTGTCGTAAGGCGGGAGCAGGTAATATTTTTCCCAGCCGATCCATCCCTGGTATTGGGCGTTATGAATGGTGAATACGGTGGGAATGCCAGCCAGGTGATTGAACGGGTAGGCATGTTTGAGAAAGAAAGGGATCAGGCCTGTATGATGATCGTGGCAGTGAATGATATCAGGTTTGTGCTGCCATTTGGAGATCCAGTCGCAGACTGCAATCTGGAAGGCCATGAATCTTTCCGTATCGTCATCATAGCCATAGATTTTTTCACGGTCGAGCAGGCCATTGATGTCAAGCAGGTAGAGGTCGAATCCCAGCTTATTGGTTTTTTCTTTGATGACCGCGTAATTAAAATAATGGGAACCCATCTGCTGGCTGCCTTCATGCACCAGTTCCCATTCGTTCTGGTAAAGGAATTTTGTACGGTACATAGGCATCACCACTTTGGCAACGTGCCCATACTCATTCAGATATTTGGGTAAAGCGCCAACCACATCTCCAAGACCGCCTGCTTTTGCAACAGGAAAACATTCTGCCGATACATGAATTATCTCCATAACTGTATTACATCCTTGTTTGAAGTTAGACCAAAATCTTTTTCAACTGAATGATCATCACAATATTTATCATTGAAACTTACTATTTTCAACCTTTAATAAATCAAAAACCAGTATGGCAACTTCCATGGGTCCGAACCGGCCAACCACCATTACCAAAGGTGCTTTCATACCTACCAACTACGGTGCCCTTGGTACCCTGGTGAGTGTATTTTTCTTCTGGGGATTCATTGCAGCGGGCAACAGTATTTTCATTCCCTTCTGCAAACACTATTTCAGTCTCGATCAATTCCAGAGTCAACTGGTAGATTTTGCATTCTATACGGCCTATTATAT
>JAEYUA010000180.1 GCA_023433755.1 Bacteroidota bacterium
TTGTAAACCCTGCTGTGGTTTTTGGGTGACCTGCCTGTTTTGCGGGCCGCCCTGTTTTCTCGGTGCTCCTGGTCCGGCACCACGTTGATCCCTTTTTTGCTGCTGTCTTTTTTTATCAGCTTTTTCCAGGCTTTTCAGGCTGATATGACCTACCACATCTACAAATTCAGGCTCCACTTCTTTTTGCTTGGTAGAAGTCACATCTACTGCTTCCAGTTCGTCGGGTATGATATTCTGCTGGTTGAGTGATTTGATCTTGCGCACCCTTTCAAGTGTAAGAGGATACTGTTTATTACTCTCCGGTAGCACATACCACATCAGGTTTTTGAAAATATCTTTTTTGATGAGTGTTGCCGTACCTCTCTGTACCTGCAGCATATCACAGTTCTCAGGAAAACCCTGGAGGGCATCCAGATAGGTATCGAGTTCATAATTAAGACAGCATTTCAGTCGTCCGCACTGCCCGCTGAGTTTTGTCTGGTTGATGGAAAGGTTCTGGTATCTCGCTGCCGTGGTATTTACTGACTTGAAATCAGTAAGCCAGGTAGCGCAGCACAATTCCCGGCCACAGCTACCAATACCTCCGACCTTGCCGGCTTCCTGCCTCGACCCAATCTGTCTCATCTCCACTTTCACCCTGAACTCGGAAGCATACACCTTGATCAGTTCACGGAAATCAACACGGTCATCTGCTATATAAAAGAAAGTTGCTTTCTTACCATCAGCCTGGATCTCTACCTGGCTGATCTTCATATTCAGGTTTAGTTGGCGCGCTATGGCCCTGCTGCGGATAATGGCATCCTTCTCCCTTGTCTTGTTCTGTTTCCATATGTCAAGGTCACGGTCGGTTGCACGCCTCAGCACCCTTTTCATTTCAGGATTGAATTCATCCACTCCTTTTTTCTTGAGCTGGATCCGCACCACTTCTCCGGTGAGGGAGACTTCACCCACATCAAAACCGCTTACACCTTCTATGGCTATGAGTTCACCTTTTTCGTATTGCTGGAGAGAATTATTCCTGTAAAAATCTTTTCTGCTGCCCTGGTTAAAGCTCACTTCAATGACCCGGCAGGCCTGTTCGGCATCGGAGATCGGGAGGTTCACCAGCCAGTCGTAAGTATTCATCCGGTTACAACCACCAGTGCTGCAGCCGCCATTACTTTTACATCCGTTCGGTTTACCGGTTCCGCAACTACCACATCCCATACTATAATGATTTCCTAATGGTTAATTAATAACAATCCACTGGATTGTATGCTTGCGGGGTGCTGCAGAATAGCTATGAAACTCCGGTTTCAAATAGTCATCGGCACACTGGTTAATATTTACCGTTTAGTGCTTTGACTGTTTATAATGAGTAGTGAATAGCTTCTTTAATCTTCCTGCACAAAATCAATAACCCCTGATATATGTTGAGTCTGTCCTGGCCTAAGCAAGTGCAGATTTCACAAATATAAATTTTTTTGTGGCAGATAGGCCTGTTTCAGAAATGAGGTCAGGCAACAACTATATTGTTTTTTACAATATGATAGATCTTGATGGTAAGCGCATGAAAGAGGATTTTAGCATTGGCATTCCTTTCTATATAATAACTGGCCTTGTCCAATTCTTCCGCAATGGCTTCCTTTTGCTCAATGGTCATGGCTTTGTTCAATTTCGCAGTGAAATCCTGTTCGGCTGCAGACATGGTTTTAAGCATGTGTTCTTCCATAACGGATCCTCCTGTCTGAAAACGGAGAGCCTGTTCAATCATATGGGTAAAATGTCGGAGGAACTGCTTTTGCCTTTCCCTGCCTATCTTTGATATCTCATCAATCATCTTTACCTGGGCGATCGGCAAATTCCTGAGCGTGGCATTCATCCAATCACGAAGCAGTCCATGAAAATCCTCATCAGCATGCTGCAATAAATGAAGAGCCTCGCGGTAGTTGCCATTGCTGGCATTGGCTATCTGCCTGGCCTTTTCCTGATCGCAGGCTTTTTTTTGCAACAGGTATTTTTCTATATCACCCGCTTCAAGTGAAGGAATCTTTACCAGTTGGCATCGGGAAAGAATAGTGGATAGGATTTCCGATTCACTTTCAGCCACCAGTATGAAAAGGGTATCATCAGGCGGCTCTTCAATCAGCTTCAGTAATTTATTCCCTTCCTTACCAAGGTATTCAGGCATCCACATCACCAGGATCTTGTAGCCGCTTTCAAAACTTTTCAGGTTCAGTTTCCTGATGATGTCATTGCATTCAGCCGCTGTAATATTTCCCTGTTTGTTTTCAGCACCAATGAACTGCAGCCAGTCATACACATTGCCGTAAGGAAGCTGTGCTACAAACTCACGCCATTCAGTTCCATAATCAGAACTGACCGGAGGAGTTCCGGGTTTTTTGGTGATTACAGGATAGGAATAATGAATATCGGGATGGACCAGTTCATTGGCCTTGCTGTAAGAGGCCTGCTTCAGCATCCATTCATCTGCGGCGGCGGGAGATGAGGGTAGTTGAACAGCTACCGGCTCTCCAAACAATGATGCTTCTGCCGGTTGGTTTTTATCCTGGGGTAATAAAGAAATATACTGGGCAAAGCTCAACGCCAGCGGCAGGGCGCCGCTTCCTTCGCGGCCCAGGAAAAGCAGGGCATGGCTGAGACGGTTGTGTTCTACCATCTCCACCAATTGTTGCTTCACATGTTCCTGTCCAATTACATCCCTGAATAACATAAAAAATTTTCTATAAAAAAAGCTGCCGGATGACAGCTTTCAAAATCCATTAACCTGTTTTATTTAATTCAGATATTTGAGAATATCCTCGCTCATGGGGAGGGTCTTGTGATGAAAAACTGTTACCAGCTTTCCTTTTTCATCTATAAGGAATTTGGTGAAATTCCATTTTACAGGATCCTTGATCCCTAGTTTTTCAGCTTCGGCCACGAGGTATTTATAAACAGGGGCTATATCATCTCCTTTAACCGAAATCTTGGAAGCCATGGGAAAGCTGATGGCATATTCTTTACTACAAAATGCCTTGATTTCTTCATTTGATCCCGGCTCCTGTCCTCCAAAATTATTTGCGGGGAAACCAATGATAACAAGTTTATCCTTGTACTTCTTATACAACTGTTCGAGCTCCGCATATTGCGGGGTATTGCCGCATTCAGAAGCCGTATTCACGATCATGATCTTTTTACCTTTGTATTGTGCCATGTCTATCATGGTGCCATCCAGGCTTTCAACCTTAAAATCATAAATAGATACTGCAAAAAGAGAGGTGATCATTATTGTAAGGAAAGCAATTTTCATAAAAATCAATTTGAGGTTGGCACAACAAATTTAGGATGAAATTGACTGTTGCAGGCAGAATTAACGTACTCACCATTCACCACTATTGCTTCTCAAACGCTCCCAGATCAGGCAGGTTTACTGGTCGTGGGTTGCCGTCAAGGTCCCTTAACAATCCTGAAGATATGCCCGTGTTCAAAGCGGGTGATCCTTCCTTCAGCCTGAAATTATAGATTCTATCAAAAATGTTGATGCTGTCGAACAGTGGCTGCTGGTTGCTGATGATTGCATTTGCCGTAATACCTGCAGGAGCATTCTGCACCCTCCATAATACATGATCGAAGGAAACGCTTGCTGTGGCGGCGGGGGATTTTAATACCACTACTTCATCTGTTACCAGTCCATTGGCCTCACCCCAAAAAATGCTGTTGGTGAACTGGGCATCAAGGTCAAAAGCGCTTGCACCAAGATAGTTGGTCACCAGAAGAACCGGCTCTCGGTGCTGGATATAATTGTTGGAGAAGGCAACGGAAGTACAATGGTTAAAGTAGTATTGTCCTCCTTTTACCAGCATAATATTTTTTCCGCAATTGCTAACAAGGAGGTTACTGGCTGTTATGCTGGTATTGATCCCTATCAGCCCGGCATCATAAGCGTTTTCAATCCTTGTTTCGTTGAGAGTGAGTTTAGTTCCGGTACCGGGTTCCATTGCTACTATGCCCTGGTAGGCGTTTTTGATGATGGCATAATTAAGGATGTTACCGCTACTGCTCTGGGTAAAAACCAGGCCTGGATAACTGGCGGGAAAATTCCGGTAAGGTTCATCAAGCCTGTCGCCCGTAAACACTACCCGGTTACTGTCTTCTTTTTCTCCATTCACCAGTAACTTCCCTTCAACAATAAATGGTGCGTCGGCATGCATATAAATCCGCGCTCCTTTGTTGATGGTAAGTGTAGCATTGGGAGCAATAGCCAGTTGGCCAAGGATCACATAAGGCAACTGGTTATCCCACTCCGTATTGGAAGAGATTGTATGGTTGCGTAAAAAATTTGCATTCTGACCAAAAGCATCAAGTTGAACCCAGGTGGTATTTCCATTGTAATTCACAGCAATGCTGTCTCTCTCTATAAATGCAAGGCCGGAGGCATTTGGGTTAATTGTAACCGTTACAAAAACATAGAGACTGTCATTGGCTTTTATTTCCAGGTCATTCACCACGGGTCCCGGTATACCGTCTACATTGATACGGAAAGGAGAGCCGGTTCCGCCTGCAAGACTAACCTGACTGATGCGGATGCCTTTGTTATTATTATTGATGATCCTGAAAAATTGAGTGACAGAACCTGTTGAAGTGAATACGGTATCGAAATGAATGGAATCTGTGGTGGTTGTTAGGATTGCTGATGGATGGTCAGTAAAACTTTCTTTTTTACAGGCAAAAAAGATGAGTAACAGCATCGGGACCAGGATTCTCACAGGCTTCATTGTTTAAAAATACATCAGCGGGAGGAAAAACAAAGAGTAGCAATACTCAACTGGCTTGCACCTCCAAGCAGGGCAGTCCCGCAGGCCTCCAGTGTGGCACCGGTCGTGATTACATCATCCACCAGTAAAAGATGCAGATCCTTTGCATGCAAGGGATTCATCAATTCAAATTTTCCTTCCATGTTCTGCCAGCGCTCTATTCTTCCTTTTTTAGTCTGGCTCTCTGTTTCCATTCTCCTTTTAACCAGGTTATTCAACACAGGCCTGTCCAGCACCGATGCTATTCCATCGCAGAGAACAGCGGCCTGGTTGTATCCTCTTTTTCTTTCTTTGGCAGGATGAAGTGGAAGCGGAACCAGTGCATCAACCTGTAAAAACCTGTTGGATGCTACAAGCCTGTGCCCCATATATTGACCGAGATAGAATCCCAACTCCTGGTTCTGCCTGTATTTGAATGCGTGCATCAGTCTTTGTATGAGTGAACCTTCGCTAAAATAAAACTGTGAAGTGGCAAATGTTACCGGCAGTCTTCCCCAGAATATCTTTTCTACCGGATTATTGGGATGTAAATGAAAATTAGTTTCAGGAAGTGAACCCAGGCATCCCAGGCAGAGCAGTTGGTCCCTGCCTGGCAGGTCGCTCCCGCAGCCTTCACAAATATGCGGAAAGGCGAGGTGCAAGAGACTTTCTTTGGCAAGACTGATCAATGACATGGAATCCTGTTAAAATAAATATCGGTAGATCTCATCTACCCGGCCCATGGTAACGATCTCGATATCAGGTTTCTGTTTGTTGAGGTTTTTATGATTATACCTGGAAACAATGATCTTTTCAAAACCAAGTTTTTCGGCTTCGGCTATGCGTTGGTCAATACGGTTCACTGCCCTGATCTCACCACTCAATCCAACTTCACCAGCAAAACAGATTTTATGCGAAATGGGTACATCTTCATAGGAGGATAGCAGCGCTACAAGAACAGCAAGATCAATCGAAGGATCTTCCACCTTCAATCCACCCGCTATGTTCAGAAAAACATCTTTAACGCCAAAATGAAAACCACCCCTTTTTTCAAGCACCGCAAGTAAAAGCTGCAGGCGCCGGTTGTCAAACCCGCTTACTGTTCTTTGAGGGGTACCATATACAGACTGGGTAACCAGCGCCTGGACTTCAATTAGCAAAGGCCTTTGTCCTTCCATCATGGCCGCGATGGTGATGCCGCTTAACTGTTCTTCCTTTTGTGTGATAAGAATTTCACTTGGATTTGTTACGGCACTCATACCCTGTTCATTCATCTGGTAGATGCCAAGTTCCGCAGTACTGCCAAACCTGTTTTTGAGTGTTCGCAGTATCCGGTATGCATAATGACGGTCACCTTCGAATTGCAATACAGTATCTACCATGTGTTCCAGGATCTTTGGACCCGCAATGGAACCGTCTTTTGTGATGTGGCCAATGAGAAATACAGGTGTGTTGGTTTCCTTGGCGAACTGCTGAAATTCTGCTGCGCATTCACGAATCTGCGATACACTTCCGGGTGAGGATTCGATTAAAGATGACTGGAGTGTTTGTATGGAATCAACAATTACAATGGAAGGCTGCAGTTTTTTGATCTCAGTAAAAATAGTGGAGGTGGAAGTTTCTGTCAGCAGGAAAAAATTTTCATTCTTCAGGTTAAGCCTGTCAGCACGCATTTTAATTTGCTGCTCACTTTCTTCCCCACTTACATACAATACAGTGAGATCCTTTAGCTGCAAACCCATCTGGAGAAAGAGGGTTGATTTACCAATGCCTGGTTCTCCTGCAACCAGCACGATGCTGCCAGGTACAATGCCTCCACCAAGTACGCGGTTCAACTCGGGGTCAGTAGTTACATAGCGTGGAGAATCTTTGGTTTCAATTTTATGAAGCTGCTGGATCTTTCTTGAAATTTCATTTCCATTATAACTATCCCAGCCAGATGATGACTTTTTACTTTCCTTTTGTATGAGTTCTTCAACAAAACTGTTCCATTGCTGGCAGGATGGACACTTGCCCAACCATTTCGTACTTTCATAACCACAATTCTGACAGAAAAAAGCCGTTTTAACTTTCGACATGCGATAAAATTAGTTGGAAATGACTGACCGGGATGAAGAAAGAAGCCCTGAAAGTGAAAGAAAAAAACCAGAATAATGTGCAGTAAAAAGGGCTGATCTTTCGATCAACCCTCTTACTTACTAACCCATTAAATTCTGACACTAAATTACAAATCTGCGCCACATAACAAAATTAATTTTTGTTCTTGTGAATAACTTTTGCTCAATTTTGTGTTAACCAATTTAACAAAATATTTGACATAAAATATTGATATTCAATCTTTAGTAAATGGTCAATTTTAAGGCCCAAATCAAAATCTTCCTGCTAAACTGACAGAGCTTTTACCAGATTTCCTATTAGTCTGCCAAAAAGAGAAATAGTTATGCGTATTTTGGTTTTGGTTATAGATTTGATCTAATATTCAGTAAAAAATAAAAGAATGACACCGTCCATTTTAATTGTTTCCCTTGTATTTATTGGTATCAGTATGCTGGTTTCAATGGTACTGAAGAGAAAATTTTCGGCCTATGGCAAAATTCCGCTCGCAGCCCGGCTTACCGGTAAGGAAGTAGCTGAAAAAATGCTGCGGGAAAACGGGATATATGATGTAAAAGTTGTTTCTGTTGAGGGTTTTTTAAGCGATCACTACAACCCGGTGAATAAAACCATCAACCTCAGTCCAGAAGTATATAATAATTATAGTATATCTGCGGCTGCGGTGGCAGCCCACGAAACGGGCCATGCCATTCAGCATGCCACTGCTTACAGTTGGCTCACCCTTAGAAGTAAGATGGTTCCGGCTGTGCAATTCAGCTCATCAATAGTGCACTGGATACTTCTGATCGGGGTATTCATGGCCAGTTCCGGTAATTCCACCCTTTTGCTGGTGGGCATCGGTTTGTTTGCTGTTACAGTTTTGTTTTCAGTAATTACTTTACCCGTGGAATTTGATGCCAGTAGACGTGCCCTTGCCTGGTTGGAAAACACCAATGTGACCAACTCAGAGGAATATCCCAAGGCAAAAAATGCATTGAAATGGGCCGCCATGACTTACCTGGTAGCTGCTATGGCCGCTGTGGTAACCCTGCTTCAGTATGTTATGATCTACCTTGGTCGCAGAGATTAATATTCAATAAACGATTATAAAAAAAGCCCTGGTTTACAGGGCTTTTTTAGTTCAAATAATCAGTTTATAATTTTATTTCTTCCCCGTTGCCGTCGAAGAAATGAAATTCAGTAAGGTGGTAATTCGTATCTGGTTTGACCTGGATGGTCTGGCCGAATTTTCTTTTCCATTTGGCAGCCTTGCTCCATAGCCAGCCTTTGGTGAGATAGGCATGAACGATGGGGTGTACGGCAATGGAAAGATTCTTATGCTTGTGGGTGATGAGGTAGTTGAGGTTCTTTTCCATTTCATCCTCGAGAATCAGGGTGGATGCAATCTTGCCGGTACCAAGGCAGGTTGGACAAACCTCCTGGGTGTTGATATTCATCTCCGGCTTCATCCTTTGCCGCGTGATCTGCATGAGGCCAAATTTGGAGATGGGCAGCACCGCATGTTTGGCCCTGTCAGGCTGCATGAAGTTTTCCATGGCCTCCAAAAGCTTTTTCTTGTTCTCCGGTAGCTTCATATCAATGAAGTCAACCACGATGATACCACCGATATCTCTCAGCCTGAGTTGCCTTGCGATTTCATCCGCTGCTTCCAGGTTGGTCTCCAGCGCATTCTGTTCCTGGTTATTGCTTACACTTTTATAACCGCTGTTCACATCAATCACGTGAAGCGCTTCGGTATGCTCAATAATAAGGTAAGCACCGCTGTTGAGGTTCACTGTTTTACCGAATGAACCTTTTACCTGCTTGGTTATTCCAAACTGGTCGAAGATGTGGGTGCCGTTGTGATGAAAACTTACGATATCAGCCTTCTCAGGTGCAATTCTTTGAATATAAGTTTTGGTATCTGAGAATATGGCCTTGTCATTGATCACAATCTTGTTGAAGTCCTCATTCAAAAGATCCCTGAGTATGCTCGTGGTTTTGGTTTGCTCGCTTAGTATCTTGGTAGGAGCCACGGCACCACGAAGATTCTGCTGGATACTCTTCCACATGGCAGCCAGTTCTGAAAGGTCTTCATGAAGTTCCGCTGTGTTCTTTCCTTCCGCTGCTGTGCGAACAATCACACCAAAATTTTTCTGTTTGATGGATTCCACGATCCTTTGCAGTCTTTTTCTTTCTTCCGATGAATGGATCTTCCTGGAAACCGCAATCACATCATTGAATGGTGTAAGTACAACGAACCTGCCTGGAAGAGAGATCTCGCAACTCAGCCTGGGGCCTTTTGCAGCGATAGGTTCCTTGAGAATCTGTACGAGAATGTTTGGTTTCCCGCCCAGCACTTCATTGATCTTGCCAGTCTTGATGATCTCAGGTTCTACGGTGAAGGTGGAAAAATCGAGGCCTTCAGGTGATTTGTCGTTGATAGAGAATTGCGTGAATTTCAGCAGGGATCGTGCATAAGGGCTGAGGTCTGTATAATGCAGAAATGCATCCTTCTCATAACCTACATCCACAAAGGCCGCGTTCAGTCCGGGGATAAGTTTTTTTACCTTGCCCAGGTAAAGATCACCAACAGCAAATTTTGCATCTGTTTTTTCACTGTGCAGTTCAACCAGCTTTTTGTCCTCGAGGAGGGCAATGTCCACCCCGTGGGCGGTACAATTAATAATTAATTCCTTGTTCACATTACTACAGCTTTAGAAGTATGCCTATGGTAATGCTGTTGCTCTGCTTGTACCGAAATGCTGCAGTAATTTCATAGCAAATTATAGCGGGGCAAATTGATGGGGAGGATGCAATCGGTAGTTGCGCAACAGCTAAATCAAAATACCGGGAACAGATGTTCCCGGCCAATTTTTTACAGAACCTATTTATTCCTTTTCTTATGACGGTTCTTTCTCAGTCTTTTCTTTCTCTTGTGCGTCGCGATTTTATGACGCTTTCTTTTTTTACCACAAGGCATACTTAATGAATGTTTTATTAAATGATCTAATTTTTTAGTGCGGCTATCCTAGCCTCAACTTCTTTCCTGATTTCGGGGATCCTTATCAGTGGCAGCAATTTTCCGTACCACTCGATCGCCTCCTGTTTGTTTCCTCTTTGTTCCGCAATATCCGCAACGCGAAGTATTGCTTCCATATTATCCGGCTCAAGACGTGCAATAGTCTTAAACCTTTCACTTGCCTTATCCAACTGTCCCGATTCCAGGCTTGCATCTGCCAGTATTTTCTGGGCATATACATTGGTGGAATCTTTCTCAGCAACAGAACGAATCATTTGGATCCCTTCCATTGGCCCACCTGCACCTCCATAGAGGATTACTGCTCCCAGGCCCACCTTCGCGGAATCGTTGCCGGGGTTCAGTTTCAAAGAACGCTGAAACAGGTCTTTTGCCTGCGTAGCCTGCCAGATCTTAAATTCCGGCTTCTTTTCCGCCTGCAGGTTATTCAACAGCAAATGGGCTGCAAATGTGAGGGATTTTTCTGAATTTTCCAACCGGGCTGCCTCCGCTGTATACCAGGCATAAGGCATAAACCATTCATCGGGTTCCACCTTTTTCATGGTATCTCTCCAGAAAACCGCTATCTGGTGGTAGAAATGAAGCCTTTCCTGTTCAGGGGCGGTGCTGGCTGAAGTTTCGAGGAAATGTATGCGGTTGATCTGGGATGGAGACATATGCGTTTTTGCATGTGCCACCAGGCTGTCAATGGATAGGCCAGAAGCCCTGTCCTCGGCTCTTGCTGCTGGTTTCCTGGCAGAAGAAGAGCCAAATAAATTACTGGAAGTTGCAATATATAATGCTGCAACCAAAAGGATGGCAACGCCAACCGCGATCCATTGAGGTCTTTTCATATTACTCCCGGTCCTTTGGGAGTGCGAAGTTACTGTACCGCAGTGAGTTTCTTCACTTCGGAAACGAACTCTTTAGCCGGCTTGAACGCGGGTATGTTGTGTTCCGGGATATGAACAGCAATGTTTTTCTTGATATTACGCCCGATCTTGGCAGCTCTTCTCTTGGTAATAAAACTTCCAAATCCACGGATGTAAATATTTTCACCTTTGGATAATGATTCTTTAATTTCTTTGAACATCTGTTCAAGAGTAACCAAAACATCAACTTTAGGGATACCTGTTCTTTCAGAGATCTGGTTGACTAAATCTGCCTTTCTCATAGCATTGTTTTAGATTGTTGAATAGCAATATAGTACAAAATAGTATGATTGTCAATAGGATAGAAATTTTTTTATGGACCTGGTCCTTAACCTGATATGAGAAGCGTTCCAGGCGATAAAAAAAAGACAGGTGGTCCTGCGGAAGAGCTTGTGAATCCGGAATTTACGGAGGGTCTCCTCCGCTGGAACAGGCAATCCAATTCCCGGCAGATGCCCTGGAAAGGTGAGAAGGATATTTACCGGATCTGGCTCAGCGAAATCATTCTTCAGCAAACGCGGGTGGAACAGGGGTTGAAATATTACCAAAACTTTATCAGCCGGTTCCCCGATATCCATACGCTTGCAA
>JAEYUA010000212.1 GCA_023433755.1 Bacteroidota bacterium
TTATTCAACCCTGTTTCCCTACAATAAAAATATCAGCGCCTCACTTAATTATCCCAATTCAACTGTAGCCATTCCTTCGGAGGAGAAACATATCCGGATGGACAACACGGTGGGTAAAGATTATATGCTGGTAATCTATACAAAGGACCCAGCATACAATATTGAAAAAGTGATCAGCCAGTTGCGGTATACAAATGGAAATTTTCCTCAGAAAGTTCAGTCTGTATTGCAGAACAGTATGAAAAGGAACAAGATCGTGTATGATGATAACAGGATCTCATTCAGATCTACCGAAGCTGATAAAGGTGATGTGGTATTATTAATCGAGATTGATCATATACAGTAGACATCAACCAGTTAAAATTTTTTTAGGGCCTGAACTACCCTGCTTACCGGCAGCCCCATAACATTGTAAAAATCGCCCCGGACCGACCGAATGCCCACTACACCGATCCATTCCTGGATGGCATAAGCCCCTGCTTTGTCATAAGGCTGGTATTTATCTACATAAAAAGAAATCTGGTCCTGGGTGAGTGAATGAAAATCCACTTCTGTGATATCAGCAAAAACAATTTCTTTTTTCCCTTCCGTTAAAACTACTCCCGTAATCACGCGGTGAGTGCTGCCGCTTAGCCTTGAAAGGATTTTTACAGCATCTTCACGGTCCTTAGGTTTCCCAATAATCTCATCACCCAACACTACAATCGTATCTGCAGCAAGTATGATGCGGCCGGGCACCGCGGTTTGCACTGCTTTTGCCTTTTCCCGGGCAATATGAACAGATACATCTTCTGCCGTGAGTCCTTCCGGGTAAGTTTCATCTGTTGGTTTCACCATGATCTCAAATGGAACTTCAGCCCATTCAAGGAGCTGCTTTCTCCTGGGCGATTGGGAAGCAAGAATGATTGCATTCATAAAATCAAAAATAGAGTCGGAAAAACAGGATCGATAAAATACCGGACAACATGATCAGCTTACTGACATTGCTCAGCAGCGCGAAATCCTGTGTACCTGATGCTTTCCGGAGTTTGTAAAGAAGGTAAATTAAAGGTGCAATGATCAGCAGCAGGCTGTAGGCAATGGCGATCCACCAACCCCACCGCACTACGTACAACTGGAGGATCACGAGGGCTGCAATCAATACAACCGTCCAGATGGCCACATACACTTTTGATACGCGTACGCCTGAAACTATGGGCAGGGTACGGCAGCCATATCTTGCGTCTCCTTCCATATCCTCCATATCCTTGATGGCTTCACGAATGAGTGAGCTGATAAAGGCAAAGCCTGCATACATGAAAGCGATCCTGAAAAACTTTATGGTATCGGGATCATTCCCGATGATGGCATTGCGCGGACCTGTGTAGGCAAAGAATATGATCAGTACCGTCCAGGCGGTTAGCAGGGAGATGACAATATTCCCAATCAGGAACTGTTTTTTGAATGAAGTGGAATAGAACCAGAGCAATAAAACGCAAAACAGGTTGGCGGCAACAAGGTACCATTTGCTTAAACCTACCGCAATAGCTGTGGCTATGATACCGGCGCAACTCAGTACAAAATGCCAGATGATGGCCCAACGGCGGTGGATGATACCTGCGAAAACATTTTTTCTTGGTTTGTTGATCTGGTCAATATTGAGGTCAAAATAATCATTGATGATATATCCTGCGGCCGCAATCAGTACCGATGCGATCACCAGCCAGGTAAGCCCGTGCAATCGCTGCACTTCAAATACCGGGAGATAGATACAATAATAAAACAGCACCTGCGTGAGAGCGATGAAAACCAGGTTTGGCCAACGGACCAGCCTCAAAAATGCGCCAATGAATTTCATATGCCGTTTACCGTGAAGCGATGCCAGGTGTGTAATGCCAGTGATCATTGAGTTTCAAAACTTTTTCGATCACATCCCTCACGCAGCCACATCCTCCTTTATAAGGTGAAATGTATTTACTGATCTTTTTTACTTCCATGGCCGCATCTGAAGGGCAACAGGCTAATCCCGCCAGCGACAGCACAGGGATATCAGGAAGGTCATCTCCCATATATAATACCTGTTTCCATTTCCATTTCTTCTGCTCCATATACTGCTCCATGAATTTCTCCTTGTCCTTCAGCCCGAGGTGAATTTCGCTGATCCCCAGGTACTGCAACCTGCGGATCACCGGTTCGGAGGCACCACCGGAAATCACTGTTACATCATAGTGATGCTGCATTGCCATCTGCAATGCGATGCCGTCTTTTACATTCATCCTCCTTGCCTGTAAGCCATTATCAAGCAACAACACGTCACCATCCGTCATCACACCATCAATGTCAAACACAAAGCTGGTAATGTCCTGGAAAAGTTCTAATACATTCATGTGCGCACAAAAATAGTTACTGGTGAATGATAAAGCGATTATTCCACCTGAATCTTACCGGCTTTGGTAAATACTTTCGGTAAACAGATCATACAGTTTTTTGTGCTGTGGGTAATCGTTGAGCATCTCCCGGTGTTTCTCAATTGTATTGAGATCATTGCGTACAGCAGGGCCGGTCTGTGATTGTGAAGGAGGAAGATGTTCCAGCCTGGCCGCCGTTTCCTTAATGAGCGGCACCAGCATGTAAAAATCCAGCTTTTCCTTTTTGCAATATTGTTCGGCAAGGGAATACAAATGGTTCACAAAATTATTACAAAACACCGCCGCCAGGTGCAGTTTCAGCCTTTGTTCATCTCCTGCTTCTATCACTTTGTGTGAAATACTGTGAGCAATCACATCCAGCAGCCGCAGCGTATGTGCATCGCTGGCATCAATAATCATTGGAATATCCGGGTCGTATCCAATGTCCTTCTTGAGACTTTGCAATGGATATAATACTCCATAATGGCTGGTGGCGGGCTGTAATACATGCTTGGAAACCGAAGCAGCCGTATGAACGATGGTCTTCCCAGGCAGGTTAAGTTCCCGCATCACCTCCTCTATGGCAATATC
>JAEYUA010000016.1 GCA_023433755.1 Bacteroidota bacterium
ATGTGTAAGGCCATGAACCGTTCACTCGCCAATGTACTGATTGGCTCCTTCGGTGGATCTAAAGCAACTACTCCAGGTGGCGCAGCCAAAGACCAGGGATTGCATAAAGAGATCAGTCTCAGCGACGCTGCAGTGGTGATGGCTTATGCAAACAAGATCATGATCGTTCCCGGTTATGGCCTTGCTGTGGCCCAGGCCCAGCATGCCTGTCATGAACTTGAAAAATTATTGCAGGAGAGAGGCGCTGAAGTGAAATATGCCATTCACCCGGTGGCAGGGCGGATGCCGGGGCACATGAATGTTTTGCTGGCAGAAGCAGACGTGAGTTATGAAAAATTACAGGAGATGGAAGAGGCCAATGCTGAATTTCCCACAACAGATGTTGTGCTGATCCTTGGTGCCAATGACGTGGTGAACCCTGCTGCGAAAACTGATCCTTCTTCGCCAATTTATGGTATGCCCATTCTTGATGTGGAATTGGCAAAGACGGTGATCGTGAATAAAAGAAGTATGAAGCCAGGTTATGCCGGCATAGAAAACGATCTTTTCTTCCAGCCTAAAACTTCCATGCTTTTTGGTGATGCCAAAAAAGTTTTACAGGACCTGATCTCCGAAATCAAAAACCTATAATTCGAGTTGGAGCAGCTTTAAGGCTACCAGTCCTGCAAGAATGGAAATACTGATGCTGATGAGTGTTCCTATCAGCAGGTATTCTGTTTTGATCTCCGGCCGGTTGGCCTCATTAAAACGAAGCAGGCTTTTGGCAGCAATCAGTAAACCGATAGCTTCATATTGCGACTCCAGCACCAGGGTCAGTATGATTAACCTTTCAATGATGCCGATCCATTTACCTGCATTGCCCAGGGTAGTTCCATCCGTGATTTTGTCCCTCCATTTTTTAGTAAGCTGGCTGATAAAAATGCCCGCAGGAAAACTCACAAATACATAGGCGGTTACCAGGACCAATGTGTTTTTATCATTGATCTCCTCCCAGGCCGCTCTGATATCATCAGGATATAAAAACAGAACATACCAGCAGACCAGGATTACAAGGAGGTGTAAGAACTGGTCGATCAGGAAAAATTTTGCTTCATCGCGCTGGTAAGATTTCCAACCGTCAATCAGCACATGCGTGACCGTAATCACCAGCACTGTTAGCCAGTATCCGGTTCCAAGCAATAACAGCGCGGTGACACCTGTTACCAATCCATGAATGTACAGCCACGGAGAAGCAAAATGGAGATAATTGCGGCTTACGACCCAGCTTTTAGGCTGTAACAGGAAGTCGCTTAACAGGTGGGCCAGCAGGATCTTTACCAGCCAGGTGATATAGGTATCCATGCATCAGGATTTAATAACGTTGATCAATAGCTGGTATTCTTTCATCAGGTGCTCCATTTCAGGCCAGCCTGCAGCCTGCAGGTGTTTGTGCACTGTAGCCTGTGATTTTTTCAATTTGCGTGCTGTATCTGTTTGTGTTTTGCCGGAAAGCATTTCAAACACAACCACCGCCTGCTTGGCAGTTAAATGTGAAAACAGGTAATCTGTAAATGCGGAGAGAACGCGCAGCCCGGTATTGGCCACCACGTTTTTTTCGCCTGATATCACCATCAATCGTTCTGCTTTCATCCCGTCAAATGCACGGCCTGAAAGTATGAAGGCTTCACCCGCGGCGGTGCTGAGTTCCTTTACAGGCAGCATTACCTGGTCAATACCAATACAGGCCTTTACATCAGAAACACCTTCCGAAATCTTGATGGTAACTGATCGTGCCAGTAATAATAACTGAAAAGCAGGTGCGGGAGATTTTACATGAACCTGGAAACTGTCTCCCCTGAAAAACTCAATTTTATGCCCGGCAAAAACCGTGGTAAGCGCTTTCATGATCGCTTTGAGTTCCACCCGGGAGAGCCGGGTGGAATTGACAATGTCCGCGGTAATGACAGCGCTTAGTGCCATAGATGCCTTTTAAACTAAATTAGCCTAAAAAGGCGAATTATTGAAATTATAGCCTAAAAAGGCGAATTATTGATATTATAGCCTAAAAAGGCGAATTTATACGATTATAGCCTTTAAAGGCGAATTGGGGCAAGTGAAAAGCTATGCCAGGGTGATTTACCTTTGACAAAACGAATACATGCGGCCATTGCCGGAAATATTTTTGCAATCCATCAAAGAGGTGCCGGGGTTTGACAGAACCGCTTTTGAAGCTGTACATGCAGGTGAGGAGAAAGTAACTTCCATCCGGATTAACCCTGTCAAACAGCCGGGTATTGCTGCTCCTTTCAGGATCAAAAATAAAGTGCCCTGGTGTGCTGATGGCTATTACCTGCAACAAAGACCGTCTTTTACTTTTGATCCGCTCTTTCATGCGGGTTGTTATTACGTGCAGGAAGCATCAAGCATGTTCCTGGAACAGGCGATCTCACAGCAGGCTGGCAAAGAGGCCATTACGGTTCTGGATCTTTGCGCTGCTCCCGGGGGCAAGTCAACACATATACAATCTTTGCTGCCGGAAGGAAGCCTGCTGGTGAGCAATGAAGTGATCCGCAACAGGAGCCTTTCCCTTATGGATAATATCATAAAATGGGGTGCCTCCAATGTACTGGTCAGCAATAATGACCCTTCTGCATTCTCCCGGCTTCCCGGTTATTTTGATGTGATGCTGGTGGATGCCCCCTGCAGTGGCAGTGGGTTGTTCAGGAGGGATCCTGATGCCATGGATGAGTGGAGCCTGGCTAATGTGCAGCTTTGCTGCCAGCGTCAAAAAAGAATTCTTGCGGATGCGCTGCCTGCACTGGCAACAGGAGGACTGCTGGTTTATTCCACCTGTTCTTATTCAGCAGAGGAAGATGAGTCGATTGCTGACTGGCTGATAGAAGAGATGGAAATGGAACCGCTGCAGCTCGAAGTGGAAGATAGCTGGAACATTGTTGTGAGCCGGTCGGCAAATGGTGCATACGGTTACAGGTTTTACCCGGACCGGCTGGAAGGTGAAGGATTCTTTCTTGGCTGCTTCAGGAAAAAAAATGCAAATCAGGGAAAACCATTCAGGATAGAAAAACCTGAAAGGATCAGTGCTAAAGAAGAAAGCATCATCAGGCCCTGGCTTCGCGGTGAAGAATTTTTGCTGAAAGAAAAGGAGCAATATTTTCTGATGCCTAAGGAAGTGTTGGAAGCCCATCTCGCACTCAGAAGCAATCTCAATATTCTTTATAAAGGAACAGCAGTTGGGCAGGTGATGAAAGATAAACTGGTGCCGCATCATGCACTTGCGCAGTCTTTTTCACTGGCTGCTTCCATTCCAAGGCTGGAACTTTCCTTTGATCAGGCCGTAAAATACCTGCAAAGGCAGGACCTCGATCTGCGTACTGATACGAAGGGATGGCACCTGGTTACTTATAAAGATTTCGGATTAGGCTGGGCCAAACTGTTATCAAACCGGATCAATAATTATTATCCCAAAGAATTACGTATTTTGAAACAGTTCAATGACAACCGTTTTGAAAAATAAACGGCATATTTGTGATGCTGACCTTAACACCATTCAGTGATTTCCTGGGTGGATAGAAATAAAAATATATCCCAATGAAAAAATCCATTTTTCTCGCCTTCCTGATCTGCTGCCAGTTCCTGCTTTTTGCACAGGACGATTTGGTGGTGCATCAGCATGCCAAAGGACTTTACCTGCCTCATAAAGTTGTAGCCAAAGAAAATTTCTTTTCAATCGGCCGCCTGTATAATATCAATCCAAAAGAAATTGCAACCTTCAATGGAATTGACATGTCCAACGGATTAAACATCGGGCAGGTACTGATGATCCCCCTGAATGCTGTCAATTTCAACCAGAAATCAAACAAGGGCCGTGCTATCTATTACGTGGTCGGACAAAAAGAAGGTTTGTACCGGGTGAGTTTGAAAAACAATAATGTGCTGATGGCTGATCTTCGCAAATGGAACAAACTTACCAGTGATAACATCTCAGCAGGGCAAAAACTTGTGGTTGGTTATCTTGATTCACCTGAAGCAGCTAATGTAGTTGCCTATAATGAAAATTCGGGTAATGAAAACAATGAAGTGGCTGATGAAGTGGTGCCCGAGCCGGTAAGAGAACCCGTACCTAAAAAACAGCCTGAAGAAAAAAAAGTAGAACCGCCCCAACCACAGCCCGTCAATAACCAGGTTGTTCCGTCCAATGGGAATGGCGGCTATTTCAAACCACATTTTGACCAGCAGGTAAAATCAAATCCTGTAAAAAAAGACGAAACAGCATCGGCAGGTATTTTCAAAACGGCCAGCGGCTGGCAGGATGCCAAATATTACGCGCTGATAGACGGGGTGGATCCGGGTACCATCATCCGCGTAGTAAATCCTACCAATAGCCAGGTTGTTTATGCCAAGGTACTGGGACCCATGAGCGGCATCAGGCAGAACCAGGGATATGATGTACGCATCAGCAATGCGGCAGCAGCAGCACTCGGCGTGACCGATACAGATAAATTCATTGTGAAAGTGGTCTATTAATATCTTTCACCAAATAAAAAAAGCAGGTCCCGGACCTGCTTTTTTTATTCAAAACGGTAACCCCGTAAAAAATCTTCCACCTTCATTTTTTTCTTTCCTTCCAGTTGGATTTCCTTCACATAAAGGTATCCATCCGCTGCAGCGAACTTCAGGTAGGTTTTATGATCAGTGAGAAAACTTCCCGGTGCAGCATCATGAGCAAGTATTTCTTTGCCAGCCCGGTAAATCTTCAGTGTTTTATCCTGGAAACGGGTAAAGGCGCCCGGGAAGGGTGATAATCCTCTTACCAGGTTATGAATATGATCAACACCCTCATTCCAGTTGATCCTGCAGGTTTCTGTAAATATTTTAGGAGCATGGCGAATAGGCTCCTGCTGTAAATCTTTTTGGGGCATGGCCTGCAACTGGTTTTCCGCGATGGCCTTTATGGTTTTCAAAAGAACAGAAGCGCCAAGCACTTTCATCCTGTCGTGCAGCTCACCTGCGGTTTCTTCCTTACCAATCTCCAGTTTTTCCTGTAGCAGGATGTCACCGGTATCGATTTCATGTTGCAGCCTGAAAGTTGTAATGCCTGTTTCGGTATCACCGTTGATGATAGCCCAGTTGAGTGGGGCGGCACCGCGGTATTGGGGCAGTAGGGAGCCATGAACATTGATGGTGCCCAGGGGCGGCATGTTCCATACTATTTCCGGAAGCATCCTGAACGCTACCACAACCTGCAGATCGGCTTTGTATGATTGTAATGTTTCGATGAATTCAGGATTTCTCAATTTCTCAGGTTGTAAAACAGGAATACCTTTTTCCAGTGCGTAAATTTTGACAGCGCTTGATTGCAATTTCATTCCACGGCCAGCAGGTTTATCCGGCGCGGTTACCACAGCGGCAATATTACAGCCTGCCTGCACCAGCGCATCCAAAGAAGCTACTGCGAATTCAGGCGTACCCATAAAAACAATCTTCAGCTCAGTATATTTTCCCGACAACAGCTAAGGTTTAATTCAGTCAAAAAATGTTGGCATGGCGAATCATTCAAAATCCTTGTATAAAAGATATTTCTTCCGGATGATTTTGAATTGCTCCAGGGCAGGCTGCCAGCTTTGACGGATCTCTTTTTCCGATTTACCGGATTTTACCTGCTGCATCAGGATATTGTTTCCAGCCAGTTTATTAAAAAAGCTTTGTTCAGGATCTCCCGATTTGGGAAGGATGAAGAATTTTTCTTTTTCAGGAAAAAGTTCATAGGCTTTAAGTAAATAGGAAAGCTGGATGCTGTTGTTAATTTTCTTCAACACCTCTTCATTGCTGCCGCTCACATTCCATCCGTAACAAAGCTGGTTTTTGAGTTTGGGATCTTTTGCCCCATCAGATGGCACCGGGGTAAAGGAAAATAAATTTTTGGGAAGGGAAGGATGACCAAAGATCTCGAAGGGCTTCGCTGTACCACGGCCTTCGCTTAATACAGTGCCTTCAAACAGGCAGGTAGAAGGATACCAGTAGATGGAAGAGCTGGAAGGCAGGTTGGGTGAGGGTTTTACCGGTAGCTGGTACATGCTTGTATGATCATAATTCCCGTTTTTGATCACCATGAAATGAAATAGGGTATCGGGTGGTGTATTCTCCGCTCTTTTGTAATACTCGTGCCGGGCATTGGCTTTTTCTGAAAGCCACTTTTCACCAGCAATCATCATGGCATATTCACCGATGGTCATTCCGTATACAATGGGAACGGGCTGCATGCCTACAAAGGACCTGAACTTTGTATCGAGCACGGGTCCATCAACATAATGACCATTGGGATTGGGCCGGTCAAGTATCATCAATGGCTTGCCGTATTCGAAAGCGGCATTCATGAATTCTTCCAGTGAAGAAATGTAAGTATAGAAACGAACCCCAACATCCTGGATGTCGAAAAGTAAAATATCTACGCCTTCCAGGTCTTCTTTCGAGGGCCTTCTCTTAGCGCCGTAAAGTGAGATTACAGGAATACCTGTAGACTTGTCTGTATAGTTGCCAATTTTTTCACCCGCATCAGCAGTACCGCGGAAGCCATGCTCAGGACCAAAGATCACACGGATGTCAACCCCGGATTTTTTAAGTGTGTCTACCAGGTGTGTTGTTCCTACCATGGAGGTCTGATTGGCAAAAACACCTACCTTTTTTCCCTTGAGGAGAGGAAGGTAAACCTGCATGCGTTCCGCCCCTGCAAGAACAGGTTTGTCCTGTGCGGAAACCGATAATCCATAGCTGATCAAAAGGAGGAAAAGAAGCTGCTTCATCCATCAAATTTCAACAAATTTTAGCTAGGGAAACGTGAAAAGATCATTACCTTGCCCCCCTGCCTGGACATTTTACCTGCTTTTGCCCCACTCTGGTTCTTGCAGCACAAGTGTCCGCCAGCCGGCGGAATTTAAATACCGATAAAAAAACAGATATGCAACAAGCACAGAACGGAGACAAAGTAAAAGTTCATTACCATGGCAAATTGAGGAGCGGTGAAACCTTCGACAGTTCCAACGGCCGTGAACCTTTGGAATTCACCGTAGGCAGCGGCCAGGTGATCAAAGGATTTGACGATGGTGTCAGAGGAATGCAGCAAGGTGATAAAAAAACAATTGAGATCCCGGTAGGAGATGCTTATGGTGAAAAAGAAGACGAACGTGTAGTAGAATTTCCTAAAACACAATTCCCTCCGGATCTTACACCACAGGTAGGTATGCAACTGATGATGAGCGACGGTGCAGGACAGCAGTTGCCCGTTGTAATAGTGGAAATAAAAGAAGACAGCGTGGTGCTGGATGCCAATCATCCACTAGCCGGCCAGGATCTCATTTTCGATATTGAACTGGTGGAGATCGTTCCTACGTCAAGAATCATCATGCCCTGATCTTAAAAAGATAAATTAAAAACCGCCATAGCAATTATGGCGGTTTTTTTATTGCAATATTCAGGTGCGTTCATAAGCAGAGGCGGGAACGCTGCGGATTTCGCCGCGGCGCAAGTACCAGCCCAGCCAGGCACCTACCAGTCCCCAGCTAACTACATAATCCAGGAGGTGCGCCCAGATATCATGTGACTGGAACCAGATGTAATTGATATAGGGTGCATTGAGGAATATGATCAGTCCAACTGCCAGCGCGCCCAGCAGAACCGTACCAAAGGAAGGCCGGTTCATGCGTCGTACCAGCCAGCAGAAGAGAAAAACCGCCAGCACATTTACAATAAAACCACGGATCATATTCATGGTCATATTATTCTCATGCTCCTTGTGATACTGAAGGGAAGCCCATGGTTTTCCTTCCATTTTTTCCACTTTAGCTTCATAATCTTCTTTTGAAATTCCTTCAGGCATGCCAGGTATAATATATCCTCCCTCTTCGAGTCCCTGGCTGTTCAAAAAATTCATAATGACCTCTTCCTTGTCGGTATACTGTTGGATAGGTTTGTGAAAATTGATGGCAGCGTAGGAGAGGAACTGCCAGATAAAGATTATGAGTCCGCCAACAACGGACCCGGTCAGTAATTTTTTCATGCAGAAAGGTTTTTGGTATCATCAAGGTAATAAAAAAACATGAGGCCTGCCTTGTTGCGCGAATGAACACCATGCAGGTGTTCCGCTTACATTTGCATATGTTCTCACAATACCATTTTACATCAGCCGAACGATTCATGCGTTATGTACAGGTAGATACGCAAAGCGATCCTCTGTCGGCAACATTCCCGACTACTGAAAAACAAAAAGATCTTTCCGCCATACTGGTGAATGAATTACTGGAAATGGGTATCAGGGATGCCCATATGGATGCCTTTGGCTATGTATATGCGACCATTCCTTCCAACAGCGAAAAAACGGTGCCGGTAGTTTGTTTCTGCGCTCACGTTGATACCGCCCCGGATGCCAGCGGCACAGGTGTGAAGCCCCTGCTGCACCGGAACTACCAGGGAAATGATATTGTTTTGCCTGATGACAGGACCCTGGTTCTTTCACAAAAAGATTTTCCTTACCTGGAAAAACTTCATGGCCATGATATCATCACTGCCAGCGGCACTACGCTGCTGGGTTCAGATGATAAGGCTGGCGTGGCTGAAATCATGGATGCTGCACACTTCCTGGTAACGCATCCAGAAATAAAGCATGGCACCATCAAGATCCTTTTCACACCAGATGAAGAAGTTGGAAAAGGTACGGCCAAGGTGGATCTTGAAAAACTAGGTGCTGATTTTGGTTATACACTCGATGGTGGGGAAGCAGGTTCACTGGAAGATGAAACCTTCAGTGCCGACGGTGTTCAACTGGTCATTCACGGAGTGATCACCCATCCCGGGTATGCGAAAAATAAAATGGTGAATGCGCTGAAGATCGCCGGGTCTATACTTGCTGCTTTGCCTGCAGACCGCCTGTCACCAGAAAGTACGGAAGGGAAAGAAGGGTTCATTCACCCCGTGAGAGTGGATGGTATTGCTGAAAAGGCCACGGTTGATTTTATCATCCGGGATTTTGTTACAGCGGGACTGCAGGAAAAAGAAGATTTGCTCAAGGGAATAGCTGAAGGGGTCGTACAAAAATATCCCGGTGCAAAAATGGAGTTTAATGTAACGGAACAATACAAGAATATGAAGGAGGTGCTTGACAAACATCCCCAGGTGGTGGCCTATGCCAAAGAAGCCATCGGCCGCAGCGGGCTGGCTCTTAAAATGGAAAGTATCCGGGGAGGAACCGATGGAAGTCGGCTTTCATTCATGGGACTTCCCTGTCCCAACCTGTTTGCTGGTGAGCAGGCCATTCATTCCAAACTCGAATACATCAGTGTTCAGGATATGAATAAGGCGGTTGAAACGATTGTTCACCTGGCCTGTATCTGGGAAGAAAAATCCTGATACCTGCACTGCAACAAGCTTGCTTATGACCCGGACGTGCATCCTCTTTTTATGCCTTCTGTTTTTTGCCGGCTCTTCATTTGCGCAAAACCTGCTGATGAATGAAGGTTTCGAGGATGAAAATATCTGCTCCGAGTACGATAAGAATTGTGCACCCGAGGCCTGGATCTCCACATCACTGATGGCTGATTATTATTTTGATGATACGGCCAATGCTTTCAGCGGAAGACATTTTGTGGGTTTGCATTATTCGGAAAAAAGTTTAAAGGATCACCGCGCCGCTAAGGTCATCCGCAGCCGGCTTTTATGTGCGCTCAGAAAAGGAAAAACTTATGAACTGAGTTTTTACATCCGTTCCCGTCATGGAGGAATGGATAGTATCGGTATTTTATTTACCGATGATGATATTCTTTTGCGCCGTTCTGCAAATTTGAAAGAACTGCCCCATTTATGGGTAAAGCAAGGTTTACAAGAAGGGAAACAGGGTTCCTGGCAGAAAGTGGTGCTGCACTACCGTGCAAAAGGAAGTGAACAATTCATTAATATCGGTGACTTTAGAAAGAATGGATATTCTTTTCCTACACGTCCCGATCTCGGCGCAGGATATTATTATTTCCTTGATGAGATCCGCCTGCTGCCGGGGGATGCATCAGAAAAATCATGTCAGGATGCGGAGGTGGTTAAAGAGGAAGCTTATGATTTTAATCCCCGTCACCATGTATTCGACCGCTGGAGGTATTCCTACCGTAACCAGCCACCCCCGCTTCATCCACTTACTCTTACTGTCATCAGTCGTATCGATACCCTGGTCATCCCTGATGTGTTGTTTGCAGTGAACAGCTACGAACTGAACCCGGCTGCCCACCAATTGCTGGATAGTTTTGCACGGCAACTTTCCCTTCGCCAGGTAGATTCGCTGGTGGTGGAAGGACATACCGACAGTACCGGAACCATTCAACTGAACCAGGCACTTTCCGTTAACAGGGCGCTTGCTGTTGGTCGCTACCTTCAGCCTTTTACCATGAGGCAGATCAGGACAAGAGGGTGGGCCAGTGAAAAACCGGTGGCGGATAACCAAAGTGCCGCCGGACGACAAAAGAATCGCAGGGTGGAAATTTTCCTTTATTCCACTGAATAGGTTTTTAACAGTTCTGCTTCTGAAATCACCCGCTATTCCCTGCTGTTTACTTATCTTTAGCCGCAACCAAATTTAAACTACATGTTTTTCCTACAAGCCGATAATCCTTTCTTTGACATGATCAGTAATTACTGGTGGATGCTGGTTTTACTTATCATTATTTTTAGTGGACTCTTCACCGTAAACCAGGGTTATGTTGGGGTGATTACCATGTTCGGAAAATACAGGAGGATTGTACGCCCCGGTCTGAATATCAAGATCCCCATTCTTGAGCAACTGTTTAAAAAAGTCTCCATCCAGAACCGCTCCGTTGAACTGGAATTCCAGGCGGTAACGCAGGACCAGGCGAATGTATATTTCAAAAGCATGCTGTTGTATGCGGTACAGAACGCGGATGAAGAGACCATCAAAAAAGTGGCATTCAAATTCATAGCCGACCGGGATTTGATGCAAGCGCTTATCCGCACCATTGAAGGAAATATCCGTTCCTTTGTGGCCACTAAAAAACAGGCGGAAGTGCTGGGTCTCCGTAAGGAGATCGTTGAATATGTGAAAGTGGAGATTGATCATACCCTGGAAGAGTGGGGTTACCACCTGATTGACCTCCAGATCAATGACATCACATTTGATAAAGCCATCCTTGATTCCATGAGTAAGGTGGTGGCTTCCAATAACCTCAAGGCTGCTGCCGAGAATGAAGGCCAGGCCACCCTGATCACCAAAACAAAGAACGCGGAGGCAGAAGGTAATGCAATCAAGATCGCTGCTGAAGCAGAGAGGGAAGCAGCCCGTTTACGCGGACAGGGTGTGGCCTTGTTCCGCCAGGAAGTGGCAAGGGGTATGACCGAAGCTGCCGAACAAATGAAGCAGGCCAATCTTGACACTAATGTGATCCTGTTCAGTATGTGGACAGAAGCCATCAAAAATTTTGCTGAATACGGCAAAGGCAATATCATCTTCCTTGACGGAAGTTCGCAGGGCATGGAAAATACCATGAGGCAGATCCAGGCGCTAATGGTAAAGCCGGCCGGCATTGCGGAAGATGAATACAGGGCAGGCCGCGGGTAAGCTGTTGACAATTCGTTAAAATAGAAAAATGCCGTTATCAAAAACGGCATTTTTCATTGGTAAACCTTGTTACGGCAAAATATAAACGAAGGCGTAACGTTATTCATCACATTCATTTACATTTACCGGGTAAAAGACAAACCGTTTATGATTGACCTCTTACAAGCCGTTACCGATACAACCAATGCAGTTAGTTCAGTTACAGATTCCAATAAAGACGGTGAGATCAGCCTCATAGAATTGTTGACCCTCGGGGGCTGGATCATGCTTCCCCTGGCCATACTCTTCGTAGTAACCATATTTGTATTTTTTGAAAGGTGGATCGCCATCAGGAAAGCTTCCAATATCGAAGGAAATTTCATGAATATTATCCGCGATCACATTATGAGCGGGAATGTTGGCGCTGCCAGAAGTTTTGCCAAGAATACCAACAACCCAGTTGCGCGGATCATCGACAAAGGCATCCAGCGTATTGGCAAGCCGATTGACAATATCGAGAAAAGCATGGAGAATGTGGGCAAGCTGGAACTGTACAATATGGAAAGAAATCTTTCCATTCTTTCACTCATCGCCGGTATCGCACCTATGTTTGGTTTCCTGGGAACCATCATTGGTATGTTCCAGTTGTTTTACAGCCTCGCGGCAGGTAATGATTTCAACATCCAGACCATGGCCAATGGTATTTATACCAAGATGATCACTTCAGCCACAGGTCTCATCATTGGTTTGCTTGCTTACGTGGCGCATAATTTCCTGACCACCCAGGTAGATAAAACGGCCTACAAGATGGAAGCATCAAGCGCCGAATTCATTGACATCCTGCAGGAACCTACGAGGTAAGAAGGCATTTGATTATTTAATTGAACTGATTCATGAATATTAGAAGAAAATTAAGAGCGCATACGGAGATACATACAGGGCCATTGAACGATATCCTGTTTATTCTCTTGTTGTTCTTCCTGATCGCGGCCACCCTGGCCAACCCCAATATCATGAAGGTTAATAATCCCCGTGGTGCCAAAGATCTCAAGACCAAGCAGAATATTGTAATCTCTGTAAACAAGGAACACCAGTATTTCCTTGGAACTACACCGGTTGATTATACAGCATTGGATACGCTTCTTAAAACTGAAATTGAAAGAGCCAGGCAGTATATCGATACGCCTTCCGTGATTATTAACGCCGACACTGCTGCTTACTGGGGTGAGATCGTAAGGATCATGAGCGCCGCTAAAAAATACAATGTAAAGGTTGGCGCCAACGTAAAATAATATTGCAATTAAGAGCCTTGCATTCTTTCCACTTTCACCATCCTTTCTTTTCCCTGCATGTCTTTCCTGACGGTGACCGAATAATGGTTTTCAGAAAAGAGAGTTGCCACTTCATTTCCCAGATCCTCATGAATTTCCATGTACAATCTGCCCCCGGGATGCAGGCGGTGCACACAATAAGCCAGCAGTGCCCGGTAAAAAACCAGCGGATCATTATCGTCAACAAACAATGCAGTATGTGGTTCATATTGTAATACATTGGGCTGCATGCTTTCCTTATCTTTTTCCGGAACATAGGGCGGATTACTAACAAGGATATCAACAGAAGGCAGATGTTTCTGCTGGGCAGGATTGAGATAATCAACAGACTGAAAATCTACACGGATGTCAAGTTCCGAACCATTGCGCCTGGCTACATTCAAAGCGCTGTCGCTGATATCACAACCCCATACTTCGGCGAGCGGAATGGATTTTTTCAAGGCAAGAGCAATGCACCCGCTGCCCGTACCTACATCAAGTATTTTGAGACGGGTAGTCTCATCTGCTTCGCCTGGTTTTTTCTCAAACACCTGAAGGCCGCTGGCTTTAACATCTTTCACAATCCAGTCAACCAGTTCTTCCGTTTCAGGCCTTGGGATCAGTACATGCTTATCAACATAAAGTTCCATCCCGTAAAACCAGGCCTTATTCATGATGTATTGAATGGGTTCGTGAGCGGAAAGCCTTTCAATCACCTTGTTCATTAAATTCATTTGACTATCATCCAGCAAATGATTTTTACCGGTGATGAGTGACTGCCATTCGCAGCCCGTGATATATTCCAGTGCGAGAGAAGCAATCTTTTTAGCTTCAGATCCTTCGTAGATGGAAGAGATCTTTCCGGTGATCAATAGTTCCGCTTCCTTAACATTCATAGGCCAAACTTAAAGCATGTTGGTTATTTTTGAACTTTGCCTAAAGCGTGAGTGACCATCATGAATATTTGCGACGCTGCCTGCAACTCGCCCGCCTGGGTGCAGGAAGGGTAGCGCCTAACCCAATGGTAGGTGCCGTGCTGGTGCACCAGGAGCGGATCATAGGAGAAGGTTATCACCAGATTTATGGCGGTCCGCATGCCGAAGTCAATTGCCTTGGCTGTGTAAGCCAGCACGATCTTGAGCTGGTCCCTTCTTCCACGCTTTATGTTTCTTTGGAACCCTGTGCCCATCATGGTAAAACACCTCCCTGTGCAGACCTGGTTATTGAGAAAAAGATCAGTAAGGTGGTGATCGGCAGCCGCGATCCTTTTTTTGCTGTGAATGGAAAAGGAATTGAAAAATTGCAAAAGGCCGGGATCGAAGTGATCCAGGGTGTGTTGGAGAGTGAATGTATACAACTCAACCAGCGGTTCTTTACATTTCATGAGCGCAAGCGCCCGATGGTTATTCTGAAATGGGCACAGACTGCGGATGGATTTATGGGTAATGAAGACCATAGCCGCTTAATGATATCAGGACCACAAGCCAACCGTCTTGTGCACAAATGGAGGTCGGAGGAATCAGCTATACTCGTGGGTACCCATACAGCTCTTTACGATGATCCTTCACTCACCACAAGGTTGTGGCCTGGTGATAACCCGGTCAGGCTGGTGATAGATAAAGATCTCCGGCTTCCGGCGGGGTTGAAATTGTTTGATAAAAAAAACACCACCATCGTTTTCAACCAGCACAGGCATGATCTGCCCGGGGATACAGCAAGAGGCTATAAGAACCATCGAGGTGTGTATTATTACCAGTTAGGCAGGAATGCCAGCCTGGTGCAAGAGGTATTGGATGGCTGCTACCAGTTGGGCCTGCAATCGGTACTGGTGGAAGGCGGTGCGCAAACACTCCGGGGTTTTATTGATGAAGGAGCCTGGGATGAGATCCGGTTGATCATCAACAACCGGATGATAACACAGCAGGGTGTGGCTGCACCAGGGCTGCCTCCACGTGCATGGCTTAAGCATCAAATGATGACAGGCGATGACCAATTGTCGATTTACGAAAACAGGGAGAAATTTTAATGGACCATTATTACACGATCGAAAAACCTTCTGTGGCGGAATACAAAGACCGTGGTAGCCGGTTTATCGCTTACGCCTACCCGTTACAGTCGGTTGAAGATTTCAAGAAATATTTGAAAGCTTTGAAGGAGGAACATCCTAAAGCGGTTCATCATTGTTTCGCTTACCGCCTGGGCACAGACAAGAACCAGTTTCGTTCAGGTGATGACGGGGAGCCTTCCGGGTCTGCAGGTAAACCCATCCTGGGACAGATCGATAGCAAGGAACTCACAAATACGGCTATCATCGTGGTGCGATATTTCGGTGGAACTTTATTGGGCGTGCCCGGGTTGATCAATGCATATAAGACTGCGGCTTCTTACGCGTTGCAACTCACACCTATCATTGAAAAACCCGTCCTGTTTAATTATGAACTCCAGTTTGATTATACCATTCAGAATGATGTGATGATGGCAATCAAAAGATTCAACTGTATGGTAATTGAAAATGAAGCACAGCTTTTCTGCAGGATGGTAATCGGCATTCCGAAGAAAAACCTCGAAGCCTGCATCGCCAAATTGAAGGATATGCATGCCCTCGAGGTGAGGGCACTTTAGGTATTCATGGCATACGCTTCATCCAGCTTCGCCATATCAATCTTATCCATTTGCATCATGGCTTTCATCACCCGTTCTGCTTTGGCTGGATCCTTATCAGCCATATATGCCATCAGTTTTTTTGGAATGATCTGCCACGACACACCAAATTGATCCTTCAGCCAGCCGCACCTGGATTTTTCTCCACCTTCTGAAAGTTTCTCCCAGTAATAATCCACTTCCTCCTGCGTATCACAATCCACCAGGAAGGAAACCGCCTCGTTGAATTTGAAAGCAGGTCCGGCATCAAAAGCATTAAAGACCAAACCATTCAATTCGAAAACACCGGTCTTTACCTGTCCCTCGGGAAGAGGGCTTCCCTTGGCCCAATAATCAATAGAAATGATTTTTGAATTTTTGAAAACTGAGGTATAGAACCGGATGGCTTCTTCCGCTCTTCCATCATACCATAAAAAAGGTTTGATTTCTTGCATCGTTAAAGTTTTAGAATTCAAACTTAGTTAGAAGTCAGGGTGAGGGTGCAGTGCAAATACGCCAATATAAGGGCTGATCACGCCACTATTTCCCAATCTTCAATACCACCTTCTCTTGCAATAAAGATGGGATGAAGATCAAATAAATCAATTTTGGTGATCTCATCATATTTCACCGGGTCACGGCTTTCCAGTTTTTTTTTGAGATGATCAATTTCGTAAAGGATCTGTCCCTGTTTAACCAGGATAAAACAGGAATTACATTCCCAGTTCACTTTCAATTTGTCGAAACGGTAATTACGACTTGTGGCTTCGATGTGGATGATGGCGAGATAAAAGTGAATAGCATTAATAGGGTTGGGTTGTTCTTTGAACCGTTGAAGTTGCGGATGGTTTTGATATCCCTTTGTATTTTTTTCAAGTACAGTTTTAGCCAGCAGTGCTTCTCTCCAGAGTGCGACCAGGCCTTTAGTGTCGAGATATTTTGGATGAAGAGACCAGAGCCGCATGAAATCAGTTGTTGTTTTGTCAGTTGATTGATCGAAAAGTTATCTGTCTATACATAATGAGGCCGGGAAGATTTGAAGGCGGTAAGTAGATACTCAATAAATAGGTGGTTTAATAAATACCTATTAAACACTAGAATAAATGAGCAATTATTTACCGTTAATCTTCCCGGCCAAAATATAATCAGATCACTCTTACTGACCCATTTTCTTTTTCAGATTCTGGTCTATTGCTTCCAGGAATTCCTCGGTGTAGAGATAATCCTTTCCATGCTCTGCCTTTGATTTGATGGTCAGTGCCAGGTCCTTGGTCATTTTGCCACTTTCAACGGTTTCGATACAAACAGCTTCCAGGGCATTACAGAAATCTATCAGCTCCTGGTTGTTATCGAGTTTGCCACGGAAGGCCAGGCCTCTTGTCCATGCAAATATGGAAGCGATTGGGTTAGTGGAAGTTGGATTTCCTTTCTGGTGTTCCCGGTAGTGCCTTGTAACGGTACCGTGTGCGGCTTCCGCTTCCATGGTCTTGCCATCAGGCGTTACCAGTACGGAAGTCATCAGTCCCAGGGAACCAAAACCCTGCGCCACTGAATCGCTCTGCACATCACCATCATAGTTCTTGCAGGCCCAAACAAATCCGCCGTTCCATTTCATGGCAGAGGCTACCATGTCATCAATCAGGCGGTGTTCGTAGGTAATGCCTGCCTGTTTAAACTGGTCTTTGAACTCAGCTTCGAAGATCTCCTGGAAGATATCTTTAAATCGGCCGTCATATTTTTTAAGAATGGTATTCTTGGTGCTCATGTAAAGCGGCCATCCTTTCTGAAGGGCCATGTTCATACAGCTCCTGGCAAATCCACGGATACTTTCATCCGTATTGTACATGGCCAGGGCCACACCACCTTCGCCACTGTAATTGTATACCTCGTACTGCTGTTTTTCTCCATTCTCCCCTTCAAAGCTGATGGTCAATTTGCCTTTACCTTTCACCACAAAATCAGTTGCCCTGTACTGGTCACCAAAAGCATGGCGGCCTACAACGATTGGCCGGTCCCAGGTGGTAACCAGGCGGGGAATATTCTTGATCACGATGGGCTCACGGAAAACGGTACCGTCAAGGATATTGCGAATGGTGCCGTTCGGACTCTTCCACATTTGCTTGAGGTTGAATTCTTTAACCCTGTCCTCGTCCGGCGTGATGGTGGCGCATTTGATACCTACACCATACTGGCGGATAGCATTGGCGGCATCAATGGTAACCTGGTCACTGGTCTGGTCGCGGTATTCAACGCCAAGGTCATAATATTTGATATCCAGGTCCAGGTAGGGCAGGATCAGTTTATCTTTAATGAATTTCCAGATGATTCTTGTCATTTCATCGCCATCCAGTTCCACTACAGGATTTGCTACTTTGATTTTTTGTGCCATTCGTATGTAGTTTGCTTTAAATTATGAAGATTCGGGAGGCAAAACTAAGGTTTTATCAATACCGGAATTAGTACAATCTTTGCAATTGATTCCCCAGAATTTACCCAAACAAATTTCTGATGGATAACCACCGCCCGTATTTTCAGTTTCTTCATAAATTCATTGATCTGAGTGAAGCAGAATTCGATGACCTGATCAGGCCATTTACAGTGGTAAGACAGTTCAAGAAAAAACAGGTAATTACACCTTCCGGGGTGGTGGAAGATTATCTCAACTTCGTGATCCGCGGCCTGGCCAGGAAATATTACAAGAAAGGAAAAGAAGAAATTAATACCCAGATCTCAACAGAGGGTCATATTATTCATGCCCAGGAGTCTTTTCACAGCCGCACCATTTCAGAGTACGTGGTGGAAGCCATTGAACCTACCATGGTAGTTTCCACCACATACGACAACCTTGAGCGGATCTATAGCAGCAGCCATAAAATGGAAAGACTGGGCCGGCTTGTTATCACCTTCAGCATGATCATCAAAGACCGGTGGCAGATGAATCTCATCAAGTTGACCCCGAGAGAACGTTTTATAGATTTTGTACACAAGAACCCTGAGCTGTTGCAGCGTGTTCCGCAGAAATACCTGGCATCTTATCTCAACATCCAGCCGGAAACATTCAGCCGTTTCAAGCACCTGCTGAAAAAATCTCCCGAATAATTTCCATTTCGTCTACTCATTTATCCTGCCTTACCTGGTGGTATATTATTTGCCCTGAATACAGCAATCAAAAAATACTAGTATGAACAGGACACTCATAGAAAACAGGGAAATATCTGCAAGGGAAGAAAGGCCGCTGGCAACAACTAATAGCTGGCTGGTAGCTCCGGGTGTGTGGAGATTGAAAGATGTTTTCGTGAATGTTTATATTCTGCAGGATAAGGAAGCAACAGGCTTTGTAATGGTTGACGCCGGTCTGCGTTCCACGGCAGCCAAAGTACGTGCACTCGTGAATGAATTATTTGGCAAGGGAAGCAAGCCAAGGGCTATCATAATGACGCATGGGCATTTTGATCACCGGGGTTCTTTAATTGAGCTGGCTCAAGAATGGGGTGTGCCTGTTTATTGTCACCATATGGAGAAACCTTACCTCACAGGTATCGCATCTTATCCTCCACCTGATCCATCTGTTGGTGGCGGTGCCATGTCTATTTTGTCATTTGCCTATCCCAAGAGACCAATAAATGCAGAAACTTTTTTGCAGGAATTACCTGGTAATGGAAGAATTGAGGAACTGGAAGATTGGAAGTGGATTCATACACCAGGACATACACCCGGGCACATCAGCCTGTTCCGTGAAAAAGACGGGGTATTACTCTCCGGTGATGCCTTTGTTACCACTGCCCAGGAATCTTTACTGGCTGTGGTTACCCAGAAGAAACATGTAAACGGTCCTCCCAAATATTTTACGCCTGACTGGGGTGCAGCAGCCCGCTCGGTAAGAGAACTGGCGGCACTTGAACCTAATGTAATTGCCTCAGGTCACGGGCACGCCATGTATGGTGATACAGCAAGAAAACAATTGCATAAACTGTCGAAAGAATTTTGGAGGCTTGGTATGCCGGCTGCGGGCAGGTATGTAAAAGAGGCGGCAGAATTTGATGAAAACGGCATCCCGGTATCCATTCCCAAACATTCTGGCACCATGCTTAAAAAGGTTGCCTTTGCGGCGGCACTGTTTGCACTTGGCTACCTCATCCATAAACAGCAAAAACATTCAAAGGGTTTGAATAAAGTGATTGCGGGCCGGCTGGGTTCACTGCTCAAGGTTAGTTCTCTTGGAGCCTTGGGAGCGGCTGCCCCGGCATCTCCGGCATTGCCTTCCATACCTTTAGTGCCGATGATCTGATCAAGATGATTGTAACTGGCGCTTGTATAACTGGATCACATTTTCAAATCCCAGGTAAATGGCATCGCTGATGAGTGCATGTCCAATGCTTACTTCGTCAAGCCATGGGATATTTTGTTTGAAATATTTCAGGTTGTGCAGGTCAAGGTCGTGCCCTGCATTCAGTCCCAACCCAAGTTCATTTGCTTTTTTTGCAGCCTGTACATATGGCTGAATGATCTCTTTGTTACCCTTTGCAAATTCCTTTGCATAGGATTCTGTATAAAGTTCAATTCGGTCAGTGCCTGCCCTGGCAGCGCCTTCCACCATTTTTTCATCCGGGTCCACAAAGATGGATACCCTGATGCCTGCTTTTTGAAATACCGGGATTAAATCCTTCAGGTATTCCTGGTGTTGTATCGTGTCCCATCCATGGTCGGAAGTTACCTGGTTCAGTTTATCAGGAACCAGTGTGACCTGTTCCGGTTTTACTTCAAGTACCAGGTCGATGAATTTTTGTTCCCGGGGATTCCCCTCGATATTATATTCGGTAGTAATGATGTTTTTGATGGCTCTTACATCAGCATAGCGTATATGTCTTTCATCAGGCCTGGGATGCACGGTAATGCCATCGGCACCGAAACGCTGGGCATCCACAGCCGCTTTTACCACATCAGGATGGTTGCCACCCCTGCTGTTGCGCAGCGTGGCGATCTTGTTGATATTGACAGAGAGTTTTGTCATGCTGAATAATTAGGTGAAGATGCCTTGAGATATACTGAATTCAAAAGTAAAAAGTCAAAATTCAAAATTCGAACCCTACAGAGCATTTTTCAAATTTCTGATCATACCACATCCACTATTCACGATTCACGATTCACGATTTTGCCTTTTGCCTTTTTTGATCCATCAAAGTTATTCTCCAGGGTTTACAATTCCTTCCAGGTATGATCAGCCAGCAATTGCACACCAGCGATGAAACTTTTATAGGGCATGGCGGTCCCCCATTCTTTTGGTGATATAAGTGAGATCAGGTGGGAACCATCAGCCTTTTCATAGAGATAATAAACCTGCCCGATCTCTGGTTTGAAAGAAAGTTTTGCCTGGTAAATCATCATGCTCAATTCCTTTCTTTTGTGGATCTCCTGCGCCTGCAGGGCAAGCAGTTCTATCTGTTTGCGGATCTGCTCCAGTTGCATATTGGTCTGCTCTTCCATTGCCGTGAGTGCCTTATGCCTGATGATCCCTTCTTCATTGGGTTTAATCACAGCGCCGGATACGGAAGTGGAGTAGGGCATAACGCTCATCTGCCTGTGAAAGAATTCTGTATTCGTATAAGCATTACCCTCGCTGGTAAAACCCTGCTGGGTGAGTTTGAGATACCCATTAGGCATGATCTCGTGAAGTATGTGGAGCGCGACCTTTGCATTCCTGTAAAAATGCATTTCAAAACTGATGCTGTCAATCATCAGTACCTGTACTTCATCTGCAAGTTGGCGGTCGCTGAAGGCATGTAGTTCCCCATCTGCAATCACCTTGTATTGTGCATTGAAACCCTGGTTCTCCAGGTTTACCCAGTGATGAGAGATGGATAATGATTTGGAGTTTTCTTCCGACTCAATTTTATACAGCCCGCTTTTAGGTCTTTCGCCCTGCTCATAATTTCCTTTCTCGGGAAATAATTGCCAGCTACCCAGAAAATTATATGCTTTGACCACGAAGATTAATTTTTTTAAGAGCGCGTACCCAATATATCTTTTACCATGATCATAAATTCAACAGGCTCGCGCGGTACACCAAATTTTGGCTGGGCGTCAAAGGGTATTCTTTTTCCTGAATCACGGTAACCATGCCTCTGGTACCACTGAACAAGTTCCGATCTTTTTCCGATCACTTTCATTTCAATCCTTTTGCATTGGATCTCTCTTGCGTATTGGTCTGCAAACCCTAACAGTTGTTTCCCTATACCTTTTGCCTGAAGCCCGGGTAACACTGATAACATACCGAGGTAAAGCGCTTCCTCCTGTTTCTGCAGGTAAACACATCCTGCTATTTCACTGCCATGGATGTATTTTACAATTACGGCCGCAGGATCCTCCATCATTTGCAACAGGTTTTCCGCATCCATCCTTTCTTCTCCCTCAATGAGATCAGCTTCATGGGTCCAGCCTTTTTTGGCTGCCTCACCCCTGTAGGCGCTGTTCAGTAAATGAATGAGTGAAGGTACATCTGCCGGGGAAGCAATTGAAATGGGCGAAGATGTTGTCATGCCCTAAAGATAAGCAGGGCTGAAAATGCGGAATGATAAGGTAGAAAAAAAGCCTTGCGAACAAGGCTTTTTTAAAACAATTCCTGACCTAGGCCAAACTATTCACCAGTACGTAAAAACTCACACCCCAGAATGTCAGGAACAATATGATCATAAATATCGTTGTGCTTAAATGAAATTTTTCATGGGTTTCTTCATTAGCCACCAGTAATCTTTGCAACACCTGTTTCATATATAATCAGTTTTATTATTAATTGATACCAACCATATTGAGAATAGTGTGCCATAAAATTCTGTTGTGAACTGAATTGTTTATAATACTTATTTACCTGCTTTTCCTGTGGATTACCTGCCCCAAAACCCTGTAAAAAGTAGAAATTGAAACACTATGACCAATTTGATTGATTGAAAACAATTTAAAAAAATGCTTGTGCCTCTTTAATATGTGGAATCATTTCCAAACCTGTGCTGTGGAAGTTCGCAGCCGGTTTCCCGATCTTCGCTTTAAATATGACCGATGTTTTCAAAACATGAATCAGTCCGTCTTAAAAAAGAGTTCTGGACTGTGTTCGGGCAATACATGGCGCCGGTACTTTCGGCGGACCTTGAAAAGGTTAACTGGATCAATTACCGCACCGGTGAGAAGAATATATTTTTCAGGATGCAGGCCGATAACAGGATTGCATCTATCAGGATTGAAATCACACATAAGGATGACGGGTTGCGCCAACTTTATTATGAGCAGTTTCTTCAGTTTCGAAACCTGCTGCACCAGATAACCGGAGAGGAGTGGACCTGGCAGGAAGCCTATACAGACGAATGGGGGGTAAGTTCCGGCAGGATTTATAAAGAAGCGCATGATCTCAATATTCTTAGGAAAGAAGACTGGCCGGCACTGATCTCGTTTTTCAAACCCAGGCTTATTGCCCTGGACGAATTCTGGAGCCAGGTGAAATTTGGATTTGAATCGTTGAGATGATTTAAGAATCAAGGAATGAGCAGGAATTCAAGACATTTCCAACGTAAACCTGCTGCTGAAATAATAAGATCCAGGGTTATTTGATAACTCTAAATAAGTGCTGATAAATTAATTCCACTTGTTCTTCCGCTTATTCCAGGTAGTAAGTCCCACTTTGAATTGTACAGGATTGGTGAACTGGTTGGCAACTGAACCCACCACGTATACACCCAGTTTAAATTTTGTAAGCGGATTGAAAGGCCATTTAAAAACTCTTTCGATACCGGCGAATAGTTCTGCGTAACGCAGGTTCCTTTCCGGCGCATACAAAAACCCTCCTCCCGCGATTTCTCTTAACTGGAGTTTTTTGAGCAAGGGTATTTTGTTTAGTAGGGAACCATTGAATTCATGCATGAAATGTCCCTGGTAAAATCTCTGGAAAACAGGGAAGGTGGAATCGAGGGCCTGGAATGCCTCATCAGGATTCATGAACAGGAAAGGATCGCCACGACGCTGGAAATGATAATCCAGCAACTTGAGTTCTTTGCGGGTAATAAAATCTCCGGTCTTTACATTATACCTGAAATTACCCATGATACCCACATTGATGGTCTGCTCCAATCCGAATTCAACAAAATCAAAATTGGCCTCACTGCTTAACAGGTCTGGCAAACCTTTTCTCCAGCTTACAAAGAATGTGGGCCATTTGGAACCCAGGATCACTTTTTCACGCGGTTCACGCAGGTAGCGCTGCCGCGGTGTGTACTTCACCGTTACCTTGCTGTAAACAGCATTGTAGGGATCAAATGCAATAGGCTGGTTGTTGTCAAGAAAATCACCAAACAAACTGTCAGTCCTGGGATTGGTTTTATATCCTACCACGGAACGTCTCAGAGCTACATCAGCTTCTGTGTATAGAAATAGTCCATTAGCGATCTCAAGACCATGTCCCGCCGCGAAATAATTGTTCAGGAAATAACTGCTTCTCTGGATTTGGTTGATCCACGCATCGCCCTCATAAATATGGTCGAAATCTCGGTTGATCTCCAGCATATAAAAACCCCTGTTGAATGGATTATACATGCGGCGCAGGCGGATGGTTCCGTTAATATCCTTGTTGCGGATGCCATAACTCACATCAGTGAAGAGTGTGATATCTTTTTTGGAAGCATATTTTTTATAATAATGAAAAGATGGCCTGATACGTGCCCCACCAAACTGGAAAGGCTCGTAAAGAGAGATAATGGGCGGCACAACCCAGGTTCTTTCCTTATCGCGGTTGTAAAAGGTCATGCCGGTGAAACCCAGCTTTTTCCAGGTAATCTTATTATTCCTGCGGTCTACAGAATCAAGATAGGCAGCAGAATGGGTGATATTGAAAATGCTGTCGCGGTAACGAACGTACCTGATTTCCTTGTCGGTGAGTGGTTCAGCGCGAACGGTTCTCCAAAAGCTGGTATCTCTTTCATATGCAGCCTGCGTGGTAGCGCTGACTTCCATCCCGAAATAGTTCTTACGAAAAGTTTTATTGAGTTCATAATCGGTGTAAACTACCAGGGTTTGCCCGGACAGCTTATTCTTCTTCGACTTCACATAATAATTAAACTGCTGTTTTTTCAGCATCCAGGCTTTGTTATCAACCAGTCCGTAATCCTGCACCACTTCAAAAAAATCATATTCAGGAAGATGGTAGGAAGGGAAGCTGAACCGGGTATGCAGGATAGCCCATGAACTGTCGGTAATGGTGATCTCTCCCTCCACGGTGGCATTACTCAATTGCCTGGGTTTTACCGAAAGGGTAAAGTGCATGTGGTTGCCTACCTTTTCCCTTTTGATGGTTTTGAAACGGTAGGCCAGCAGGCCACTGTAACTGACAGGTGACAGGAAAGGTATTTCAGAAATGGCGGGTACCTTAACCAGGTTGTTATAAAAACTGAAATTGCCTTCCGTGGTGGACAGGTAAAACAGGTTCTGGGCATCCCCGTGTTTTTTGATGCCTACCCGGTTTTCTTTCAAACGGGTATCGGATTCATAATCGAGGTGCACCGATACTTCCGTCATAGCCATGCCGGTGAGATCCTGCTCGGGATTCTGGAATATGGATGTGTCAGTTTTGGCCCTGTCTTTTTTCCGGTTCACGGAATCCTGCTGGATGGCCTTGATATAGAGTTTAGCGCTGTAAGGTCCTGCGGCAGACACGATCCCATCTTTGTGGCGGATTACATTGCGCATGATTTCCTCAGCCCTGTCCTTCACTTTTACCCGGATAATCACATCTTCCATGGCCGGTGCATCCTCTTCTTCCAAAATGAAATTGAATTCTTCGTTCCTGGTAAGTGCGATGTTCATGATCTGGGTTTTGAAACCGATCATGGTTACTACAAGCGTATAACGACCTATTTCAAGGTTCAGTTCATAACTTCCGTCTTCTTTGGAAGTGGTTCCTACCCTTGGAAGTTCCTGTACCTGGATAGTGGCAAAAGCGAGGGATTCAAGTTTGTTATTGGTAACCTTTCCTTTGATCTTAAAGGATTGGGCGGAGCCGGTTATAGCTGTAAACAATAAAAGAATAAGGACAATACAGTTTTTCATAAATACCGGTTACCGGTTGGATTTGTAAAAGTGCATTCTTTCTGCTTAAAATGACCTGATTAAAAGCTAATTTTCAAATGATTTAACAGTCAAAATCGCAAAAGCGCTGCATGGCTTTGACAAAGTCAAGGTGCTGGTTCACCACATTAATTTACAAAACTTCAGGCGGTATCTCCAAGTTCAAGGCTGTTCCGGATTTTTTAACAGCTCACTCCCGCTGAATATTTTATTTTTAAAGTTCAAACCAGTTATGAAAACATTCCTATTTGCCCTCCTCTTCCTTCCTTTGGTTCCAAAGGCCCAGGACAGTTGCCAGCTTAAAAAAGAAACGGATAAATTCACGCACCAGGTGAAAATTTCCACTGGCTTTGTGCCCTTCGATGTTAGTGGTGTACCGCTTTCTATTTCCATTGATGCAACAAAAACCGAGGTTGATTTTTTCATCTGGATCAGGAATGATTCCAAATGTTTTGATGACCAGTCAACGGTGCAGGTAAATTTTGAAGGCGACCGGCTTAAGGCAAATTTTAAAAATACGGGTTCCATGAATTGTGAAGGAGCCTTCCATTTTACTTTCAAGAACAGCGCTACCACACCTACTCAGCTCAAAAGGCTTACGGAGAAAAAAATCATGTCAATGAAGCTTACAGGCAATGGCAAAACAGTTACGGACATTGCTTTCACCGAGGAACAGCGGCAGCAGTTCCTGAAAATGGCAGTCTGTGTGACCACCCAGGCAAAAAGCTTATTATAAAAAAACCCGCCTTTTGGCGGGTTCGTTATTTTTTAAGGAAGACCTTCACTTTTGTTTGTTTGGATGATGTTTCCTTGTCTACTGAATAATTGTAAATCCTGAAGCCATCTTTATAAAGATCTTCCAGGCCCGGATTGTTCCGGAATAACCTGCCTTCCCTGCAGGCGACGGACAATCCTTCTTCGCCGTCCGCATTGGGAACCGTAACTGTTAATTGCTTTTCCATAACTTAGGTTTAGATTAAAGAATTATTGCGCGGTTTTCCCAGGCCAGGTAAGGTACAAAAAAAAATCATCCCGGCAAATGAGCCGGGATGACCTTGAAACATGATCCTTATCGGAGGATGGTTACGTTACCTTTTTTGTAAACGGTTTTACCGTTGATCAACTGGTAGGTTACCACGTAGTAATAAGTGCCGTCGGGCAATGGTTTGCCTTTGAAGGTTCCGTTCCAGTTGTTGGCATAGTTGGGGTCTTCGAACACCTTGCCGCCATAGCGGTTAAATACTTCCGCTCTTGCTGTTTTGAAACAGTTGTTGTTGGTCACCAGCCAGAAATCATTGAGGCCGTCACCATTGGGTGAGAAGGCGTTCATAGGATCCACACAACTCAGCACGGTTACCGTAACATTATCCGAGGACACACAGCCCTGGGTGGTGGTAGCCGTGAGGGTGTAGGTAGTGGTTTGCATGGGCGATGCCATGGGCGTAAGAATATTGGCAGCACTCAGTCCTGCGGAAGGTGTCCACAGGTAAGTGGCGCCGGGAGCACCGGTTGCCTGGAGCTGCACCTGGTCGCCGAGAATTACGGAAAGATCCGGGCCGGCATTGGCAGGCTGTCCCTGGAACACGGTTACGGAAATGGTATCCTTCACCTGGCAAACCCCCTCTGTGGCCGTTACTATGAACTGCGTGTTGAGGTTACCTGGTGTGATAGTAGGCTGTAAAGTATTACCCTGGGCGACACCGGCACTAGGTGTCCAGGAGAAATTGCTGGCATTTGAAGTTACCCTCGGCACAAAAGAAGCACCCACGCATATGGAAGTATCGGCAGGGGCAGCATTGAGGGTTAAGGTATTGACCACGCCCACGGTAGTGGTGAAGCTGTTCACACATCCTACACTGTCGGTGATGTTCACGATATAATTTCCCGGAGCAAGGTTGGTGAAGCTGTTGCCAGACTGGTAGGCGCCCCCGTTGATGGAATACTGGTAAGGCGTAGCGCCGCTGTTAGGTGGCACGGTAAGCTCGATGGAACCGGTGGAGGAAGTGCAGTTCGCACCCTGAACAACGGTTGTGGCCGACAACTGGTCTTTGAGGTTGATGATGATACTGTCAGCATAAAAACCAAGCACCGATCCGCAACCGCTATAAGAAACATAGATCTTTAATTGTTCAAGCGGTTCCGCCACGTTATCGGCAATTGGCGTGATGGGCACAGTAACGCTGGAGTCGCCGGCTGCGATCACTACCGAGGATGGTATGGTCAGCACATCGGTACCATTTACTGCCGTACCTGCAAAGGTCAGGTTGATGGTTTGTGGAAAGTTCAGGGAGCGGGAGCGGCTGATCTGGATAGCGCCTGCTGTACATCCTTCCACTACAAAGGGATCGCCATTTGAAACAGGGTTGGCATTGATGATATGAAGAGGAGTGGAGATCAGGCTTTTTGCTTCGAGAAATACACCGCTGTCATAGATATGGTCGAATACATCGGCAATCACGATTTTCAAATGGTAGGTCTGGCAGGGAACTACTTCCGACACGGCGGTCAGCACTGTAGTGTGCCCGTTATGTGTGAAATTGAGGCTGCCGGTATTGTTGACAAAATACTGGGTGAAGGGTGAGCCAGGTCCCATATCGTTACACAATTGGGGTGCAGGGTCTGTACCGTCATTAATGGAATTGATGGCAACCGGAATATTGGTGCCGGGTATCAGGGCAATGTTCTTGGCGCCGGTGATGCCAGGTCCGCTGATAAAGAAGGCAAAGGCGTCATTGAAGTCACTGCAGGTGAAGGTTGGGTATTCTTCCGAGCTGAATACATAATTGAATTTTACAGTATCGCCGAGTGGAACGAAATCAAATTCAAGTATAATCGCGTCATTAGTTTCTGCATTGCCAATGATGGCGGAAAGCTGGGCATCCCCTGCTGTGTTATGCGTGGTACTGGCGAAATTAGTCTGCAAGCCATTGAAGCCGTAAAGGGTTCCGGATGTGAGCACACGGCCGGTGGAAAGTACAATGCCGCTGTCAAGTCCGAGCTGCGTGCCTCCCATATTCCTGAAAAAACCCGTTGCAAGCGGTGATCCGCTGATGGTAACATTACTGATGCTGATGCCATCCCCCACGAGGCGCTGGGCCAGTGCCTGGGCAGAGGTTTGCGGGGTGATCTCTAATTGCGCTTTGAGAGTAAAACTGATCAGGAGGCAGCACAAGGCAAGTGCTACTTTTTTAAAAGCAGTAAGCATGGTTTCCGGTAAGTTTTTGTTGAAATGAAGATAAGGTTTATGGTCGGGGATGAAGAAAAAAATTAGCTTTTTTATAAGAATAAGTAATTCTACGAAATGCAAGCAAGAGCCTGATTTAAACGGGGATTAATTTTTACAGATTTGGTTATCACTACCTTATACTTACTAATATTTATTTTACGGTTTGTGGTTCTAATACCATTCTAATCCGGTGCCACCCTGAAAAGGTTTCCGCTGGCAGCGTAAATGACCATCTATCCGTGCTGTAAACCTCTGGCAAGAAAGTTGAAACCTTACTTCTTTCCAGAATAAAATTAAAAAGTTATGGCAACAACAACGATGAAGAACCCTGCCCATAAAGAGGGCACGGTGGCAAGAGTGATTGAAGAGCAAACAGCAAAGATTCCCTCTGATGTATTTCTTTGGACGGCGGTGGGAGCAATTGCTGTATCACTGACCCTGCAACTAACCGGGGGCAAACACAAAAGTTTATTCTTTGGCCAATGGGTTGCTCCTTTCCTTTTATTGGGAATTTATAACAAGCTGGTAAAGCTTGAAGGCCACGATTGATGAGCAATTAGTAAGACAGCAGGCCACCCGGCCTGCTGCCTTATTTTATCATTTCAATATAACCGTTAAAATGAATCGGCTGCCTGTTATTACTATTGATCTGAAGTGTGGCAGTTCCATTTTCATAAATTCTGAAAATCATTTGTCTTACATCATCATGATCTGCAGGCCTGATCATAACCTCCAATGATTGTTGTTTCTTCTGCTTCACTTCATAATTAAAATCTTTAGAAATAAATCTGAAACCACCACCACCCGGTTCCGGGGCTGTGAAGGCGCGTCCGAAATAAGGGAGGTAGGTATTGAGAGAATCACCTGCAATGCTCAAATCAAATCCAGGGGTCAGTTGGCGGGGCGTACCTCCCATGGGAAAGGCTGTCTGCGGAATGAAACGGAAGGTCCTGTCGCTTACCAATTCCTTTACCCGGGCTGCATCCAACTCCTGGGCCTGCACAATGTAAAATGTAAAAAAAGTTAAGATCAGGGTTGCCAGTTTTTTCATGTTATAAAAGGCCCAAACCCTGTACCGGAAAGGAGAAAATCATGATTTTTAAGAGATTGTTGGGAGGGCTTATTGTTTTTGGTCTTTGAACCATTTGTCTGCTCAAACCTCCAGTATAAATACAGGGTGTTCGTAACCTGCATTCAACAGGATAGGAATGGCCACGTTATAAACCCGGATGCCATCATTGGTGGTGCCTTCCAGCGTTCCCGTATGTGCATGACCGTGAAAAGCAGCCAGCACTTTATGCCGGTTCAGCGGTTCAGCAAGCCGGCTGCAGCCAAGGAATGGATATATTGGTTCGGGTTCACCGGCAATGGTTTCTTTGATGGGTGCATAATGCAGTACGGCTATTTTTTTAATATCCCTTCTTTCCGCGTCGAGGCGGGATAAGGCACGGTCAAGATGAAGGGCTTCTTCCACGGCTTCCTGCACGAAGGCTTTCATGGCGCCTTCACCAAAAAATGAAAGCATGTGCCTGTCAAATCCACCACCAAAACCTTTAACACCGGCGAAACCTACATCGCCAATAATTACAGCTTCTCCATCCAGCATATGCACGCCATGTTTCAGCAGGATCTGGCGGATCAGCTTATGCCTTCCTTTCTCAAAATCATGATTTCCCAAAACCGCCACCACCGGTATGGTGCAGGCTTTTAATTCCTCTGCCAGCACCTCTGCTTCCATTTCATCGCCGGTATCGGTTAAATCACCAGCCAGCACCAGCACATCGGCTCTTGCCGAAGCTTCGCGGAAAAGTTCCGTCCATTTACCCTTGTCATTTTCCCTGACATGGATATCCCCGATAGCGGCGATCCTGGTTATTTTGTCTTCCATCATCAAACCGTTTTGATCGTATAAGTTTTATAGTTCCATTCTTTGATATCGATTTCATACTGGGTCTGGTCGATCATGGGTCCCCTGCACACTTTTTCAAAAGCGGGGGGCATGTCATATTGCTCCTGTGCGCGGCGCATCAGTTCATCAAATAGCCATTTGGGAATGATCTCATGAAATTCCGAAGGGTAAACAAACTGGAACTGGAGCAACTGCGCCAGCAGGATATGCCAGTGCGGATCCATGCGGAACAATAATCTTTCCCAGTTGAAATTCTTCCCGGTCTTGAGCAAAATATGGTTTACATCTGCACCGTCATACCTTTCCCTGTTGAGTACATACAGTTTGCACCATACCAGTTCTTCAGGGGGCAGAAGCAATACATCCACCCCAACAAACCTTGCGGGGGTAGCATGGTCAAACCAGGTATCATCTACCCGGCAGATATTATTGACCGTGTCGAATATTATATCAATAAAATAAGGCGGCTTGTGCACTTTGCACAACCAGCGCACATCATATTGCTCAGTAGTAAATCCCTTGTCCGCAAAGAATTTGAGGATCTGCGGATAATCACTTGGCTTGCAAAAAATGTCCAGGTCCTTGGTATCCCTGTATATCTCCGTGTAGTGAAACATGGCAAATGCGCCTCCCAGCATATAGCGGGCTCCGCTTTCATTTAAAAGATCCAGTGCTTCCTTGTAAAATGCATGCGCTTCCTTCCTTTGTTCTTCAGTAACCACCATAAATTTTTTTTAACTGCCTTTGCTGAGGTAACTATCAAAAGAACGTGCCAAGGAGGGAGGCTGTTAGCCATTGGCCATTAGCTATTGGCTTGCAATTCCTGATCCTTAATTTTGAACTATGAAAAAACTGCTGGCCCTCACTCTTTCTCTTTCTCTTTCTCTTTCTGTTTCTGTTTATGTATCTGCCCAGGAACTGAATGTAATGAGTTTTAATATCCGGTACAATACCCCCAAGGACAGTCTGAATGCCTGGCCCAACCGGATTGAAAAAGTGAACAGCCAGGTCAGCTTTCACAAAGCTCACATTGTGGGTGTGCAGGAAGCGCTGATAGGCCAGTTGAAAGACATGTTGCAGGGACTACCTGCTTTCAAATACCTGGGTGTGGGCCGTAGTGACGGCAAGGAAAAAGGTGAATATTCTGCGATACTTTATGATACAACCCGACTGCAGGTGATATCATCCAGTACCTTCTGGCTTGCAGAGAAAACTGATGTACCCGGCAAAAAAGGTTGGGATGCCTCTTTTGAAAGGGTAGTGACCTGGGCTCAGTTCAAAGACCTGAAAACAGGTAAAACCTTCTTTCATTTCAATACCCATTTCGATCACATGGGCCAGGTGGCGCGAAAGGAAAGCGCTAAATTGTTATTGCGAAAAATAAATGAGATCGCAGGCAGCACACCCGTGATTGTTACAGGTGATTTTAATGCACAACCGGAAGATGAACCTATCCGGGTGCTTACGGATGCAAATAATCCTCTCAGGCTGACTGATACCAAAATGGTTTCAGAAACGCCGCATTATGGTCCTTCAGGAACCTTCAATGCTTTTGGCCCGAAAGAAATACATGAGCAGCCCATCGATTATATTTTCATCAAAAAAGGGTTCAGGGTTTTGCAGCATGCCACGCTTTCGCAGACCTGGGAGGGAAGATTCTCTTCTGATCATTTTCCCGTGTTTGTTGTATTGTCTCAACCTTGATTTTTATGATTTATGGATTTTGCAGAAAAGTGTTGAAGCGTAGTAAAACTGGTATTATTCCATAGAAGTGGTGTAAAGACCTCATGAATTACCTGGCGTTCTTTGCCCTATTCCGGGTTCTTTGCGGTTTCCAGATTTTTGACTTTTGAATTTTGACTTCATGAAATATTCATTTCTCTTCCTGACATTATTTTTTGGCAGTAAGCTCATCGCCCAGCAAACCCAAAAACCCCCGCTGCATGGCAAAAACTGGGTAGCCATCACCGGTAAACCACTTGCCGCTACAGCAGGATCCATGATTTTTCAGCAGGGTGGCAATGCAGTAGATGCAGCCTGTGCCATGCTCGCTGCTACCTGCACCATGTGGGATGTATTAAGCTGGGGTGGAGAAACCCAGACGCTTATCTATCATCCCAAAACAAAAAAGGTGATTGCCATTAATGCAATGGGTGTTGCGCCAACAGGAGCAACGCCTGCATTTTTCAAATCAAAAGGGTATGATTTCCCTCCTGAATATGGTCCGCTTGCGGCAACCACTCCCGGCACTGCAGGTGGACTGATGCACATGCTGGCGCAATATGGAACCATGAGCCTGGAGCAGGTACTCGGGCCTGCCATGGAACTGGCAGCAGGTTATCCAATTGAAGCACAGACGGCTAATATGATCGAGAGACATAAGGAAAGAATTAAACAATGGCCTTACAGCGCTAAGGTGTTCCTGACAAATAAAGGAGATCGTGCGGCACCGGAAGCAGGAGAGATCTTTATTCAGAAAGACCTGCTCCAGACTTTATCGAAACTGGTGGAAGCTGAAAGAGCCGCGCTGAAAAAAGGTAAATCAAGGAAAGAAGCCATCATGGCCGCCTATGACAGGTTTTATAAGGGTGATATCGCTGCAGAATTTGTAAGAGGAAGTAAGGAACAGGGTGGTCTCATTACCATGGAAGATCTTTCCAAATGGAAGGTAATTGAAGAAGAGCCGCTTCAAACCAGCTACAAAGGCATTGATGTTTTCAAACTCCGGCAATGGACCCAGGGACCCGTGCTCCTGCAGGCGCTGAACATCCTTGAAAATTTTGACCTGAAGGCAATGGGTTATAACTCCACCAAATATATCCATACGGTTTACCAGGCAATGAACCTCAGTTTTGCGGACCGTGATTTTTATTATGGTGATCCTTATTTCCCGCCCGAAGAACCAATCATGGGTTTGTTGAGCAAGGCTTATGCGAAACAAAGAGCCTCGTTGATCGGGTTTGAAAAAAATAATGCAGCGATCGGACCTGGTGATCCTTATCCATTTGAAGGCAGGACCAATCCCTTTACCGATCTTCTCAATAAAAGGGGTTATAAAATGGATTCCTCCAAAAGAAATTTCGCCCCCTTGCACGATATGGAAAATAGTTCTTCCCTTGTTGATTACCAGGAAAGATTATGGATGGGCACAACTACCATTGAAGCTGCAGATAAAGAAGGATGGGTTGTATCCATTACTCCTAGCGGAGGGTGGCTGCCTGCTACCATTGCCGGTAATACCGGCATTGGCATGAGCCAGCGGATGCAGAGTTTTGTGTTGGATGAAACCCTGAATCCATTCAACGTGGTGGCGCCAGGTAAACGGCCAAGGGTAACACTAACACCATCTTTAGCAATGAAGAATGGTAAACCATTTCTTTCATTTGCTGTGCAGGGTGGAGATACCCAGGACCAGAACCTGCTGCAGTTTTTTTTGAACGTGGTGGAATTTAATATGACGGTTCAGCAGGCGGCCGAAGCTGCGAATTTTAATTCGAACCAGTTATGGCTTTCCCTTGGTGGAACCAAATCGGATGACCGAAAACCTAAACTCGGTCATATCCTTGTCAATACGAATACTTCCATGGAAGTAATCAATGCGCTGAAAAATATGGGATACACAGTGGTGACCGAAAAGCGCACGAGTGGACCTATTAATGCCATCTACTTCGACTGGAAACATGGAAGTTTGTGGGGAGGCTCGTCCAACCATGGTGAAGATTATGGTATAGCATGGTAGGTTACCAATGGCTCAAAGCCAATGGCCAATAGCTTATTGCCAATGGCTTGATCAGGCGGGACTGTTAATCAGTATATAAAGGACTAAAAAATAAAAAGCAATAAATAATACAGAATAAATAAAGCCGCGAAGAAGGGTGGTGCTGCTCTGGGCAAGGAGCTTTCTGAATGATGATTTCATGGATGGTTTTTTTCTTGATCTGGATAATTGAAATGAAGATAGAAGGTATATTTTGAAAATGCAAATGGAAGCCCGGGCTTTCACCCGGGCCAATTAAAATTTTATTTCAGCCTGATCACGGGATGTAATTTATAAGACCCGTTCAATTCTTTTACGGACTCTGCCGCATCAAAATCAAGTGTAAAGGTGTTCAGTGATTCATTGAGTTCTTTGTCGATCTTGATCTTGAGACCTGCATGCTCAGCGCTGGGTGTTTCCAGTTCATGGCGAACGCCATTTACTACCACGTAGCTGTCGCTGTCGAGGATAAAGCGGACTTCCTTCAGGCGGCCATCAGGTATTTCAGCCTGCGCGATCACCATGGTCACACCATTTTGAAGGTCAAGCAGGTTCACCGTGGTATCCTTCGCGTTCACATCGATCCAGCTTGTGCTATCATCCTGCATTTTAATGCGCATACCTTTGATATGGATGTTCACCGAATCATAGGCAACCGGGTTGTCGGTCAGGAGAAACTGCACCGGAACAGTTTTGTTGCTGTCTTCTTTGCTGCAGGAGTAAATGATTAAGGAAAGGCCAAGGGCCAGTACTGCAAGACTAAGTGTTTTCATGGTTTACATTTTTTAATAAGGGGTTACCTGCGCGGCAACCTTGCGCCATGAAAGCAATTTTTCGGCCAGAAATCCGCCTTGCGTATATTTCCTAAGCAAATTGCCGGCTTGCACTTTCCGGTTTGCTGAATTTGTTCTGGTAAATAATCCAGCCGGTAAAAAACCAGGCAGTGAAGGATATCAGACCTGCCACATGGGTGCTCCATTGCGGGCTAATGGTAAATATCCAAAGGGCAAGTGGAGCCCAGGTACCTGTTAGCAGTGGTGCTAAGGAAGCAAAACCTTTGATCTTCCCCGCAATAAGGATCGCGGTGCCGATAACCAGCATGAATAAATAACTCAGGGGCCGGAACCATTCGAAAAAAGATTGCAAGCTGCTGAGAGATTCCCCGTTGATCAGTACATCAAGATGAAAGGCCTGTGCCAGTGAAATAAAAGCAAGCTGGGTGGTGAACAACCAGTTTCCTTTTGAACCGGCAGCTTCCAGGCGGTACAGCCCCGTGATGGAAAAGATCATTCCAGTCATGAATACCAGTCCGAATAAGGCTGACTGCTGCGGACCCGCATCTGTATAATCCTGTGTAAGAAGATCAATATATAAAAAGGGTGAGGCCAGCATGGTGATGAGGCCTGCTGTTCTTGTTTTCATGATTAAATGTACAGGATAGGAGCGCCGGTGACTTTCACTTCATGTAGTAACCAGCAATCGACTGTCGTGTAATGGGCAATCAGCGGTTTTAATTGTAGGACCGGGCAGCCTTCAGTTTCTTTTCATTCACTTCTTTTTGCAGTTCCTTATTGATGGTAACCCCGGCTTTCGCGCCTTCCGCCGCGGCCACCACTACAAAGTGCATGTCCCTCGCGGCATCTCCGGCAACGTAAAGCCCGGGAATATTGGTTTGCTGCTGCCGGTTGGTGATCACCACACCTTTGCTGCTCACTTCACAGCCAAATGCTTCAGCCAGATTGCATTGCTGGTCATAACCGTTTACAAAGAACAGGGCATCACAATCAGCCGACCCCCCATTGGTGAAAATAATTTTCTCCACCTGGCCTTTCTTTCCTTGTAATTTTTTAATAGGCAACGTAATTACTTCCACTCCACAGGCATCCAGTTGCTGTTTCTGTGCCGGCTTCAACTTTTTTTTACCCTCTGTATACAATGTTACATGATCGGTCCAGCCCTTCAATGCAAGCGCCAGTTCCGACCCGTCTTTTTCACTGGCATAGACCCCGATCTTTTTATCCCGTACTTCCCAACCATCGCAGTAAGGGCAATGAAAAACTGACTGGCCATAGAATTCACGGAAGCCTTCAATATCCGGCACCCTGTCTGCCAACCCCGTGGCTACCAGCAATTTTTTTGAATAATACTTTTGCTTTTTTTCATCCTTTACTTCGAAGAGAAACTGGTTGTTCCGGGTAGCGCTGGTGATTTTCTTTTGTAATTTCTGAACACCATATTTCTCCAGTTCCTTTTCACTCAGGCTGATAAAATCAGGAGGAAGGATATCATCCCTGGTGAGATAGTTATGCATGCCATGAGATTTTTTGTTGCGTTGCTGCGAAGTGTCAAAAACAAGCACCTTGCGACGGCAACGGCCAAGTACCACGGCCGCATTCAGCCCGGCAGGGCCACCACCGATAATAATACAATCATAGATTTCCATGGGCTCATCAATGCAAACATAATGCTAGGTGGGGGAAAGCCAATGGCTGATAGCCTTTGGCCATTGGCTTTTAGACCTTTCTCGGTGCAATCTCCTTTTTCTCCTTTTCTCAGCGGTGGAAAATGCTATCTTCAATCAAACCAAAATCATGAACCGGATCTGCTGCTTGTTCCTGGCCATTCTCTTTAGCCTGGTCGCTAGTTCTCAAACTATTTACCTGCACTGTGGTAAACTCATCGACGGAAAATCAGACCAGGTGCAGCAGGAAGTGACTGTTATTGTAGAAGCTAACAAGATCACGGAAATCCGCAAAGGTTATATCACAGCGCCGGGTGTACGCGTCATTGATCTTAAAAAGCAGACGGTGATACCGGGCCTGATCGACTGCCATGTGCATATTTCTTCCGAAACCAGCAGGAACCGTTACAGCGAAAGTTTTACCCTTAACACAGAAGATTTCGCGTTCCGTGCTGTTGGATACGCCGAACGCACCCTCATGCAGGGTTTCACAACAGTGCGCGACCTTGGAGGTACTATTGCACTTTCATTGCGCAATGCCATCAATACTGGTCATATCCGTGGTCCCCGCATTATTGCAGCCGGAAAAAGCATTGCCACCACGGGCGGCCATGCCGATCCGACTAATGGTGTGAACCGCGAACTGATGGGAGATCCTGAAGCAAAGGAAGGTGTGATCAATGGTGTGGATGAAGCCATGAAGGCCGTGCGCCAGCGGTATAAAGAAGGCTCTGACCTGATCAAAATAACAGCTACAGGAGGTGTATTAAGTAATGCGAAGGACGGCGCCGGAGCACATTTCACCGAAGAAGAAATCAGGGCGGTGATCAGCACGGCACGGGACTATGGTTTCAAGGTTGCTGCTCATGCTCATGGTGCGGAAGGAATGAAAAGAGCCATCAGGGCGGGGGTGACCTCCATTGAACACGGAACCTTTATGGATGATGAGGTCATCAGGCTGATGAAAGAAAAAGGAACCTGGTATGTGCCTACCATCACTGCCGGGCAGTCGGTGGGAGATTCAGCCAGGATCCCGGGATATTACCCGCCTTTTGTAACTGCCAAGGCACTGGAAACAGGACCTAAGATCCTTTCCACTTTTACCAGGGCTTACAAGGCAGGAGTGAAGATCGCTTTTGGTACGGATGCCGGTGTGTTCATGCATGGTAAAAATTACAAGGAGTTTGAATACATGGTGATGGGTGGCATGCCTGCTATGGAAACCATAAAATGCGCTACGAATGCCGCATCGGAATTGCTGGGAATGAATGATAAAATTGGCACCATTGAAAAAGGCAAGCTGGCTGATATCATCGCTGTTGAGGGTGACCCGCTAAAGGATATCAAAATAATGAAGGATGTGGTTTTTGTAATGAAAGAGGGGGTGGTTTACAAGGGCGACCAATGATGCCAGCCAATAGGCCCGGCTGTATTTATCCACAAGCCTAAGAGTAAACCTATAGAAACGGGCTTTCCCGCGGGAAAAAACCTATGAAAATTTAAAACAGGGAAGTATTTTGCATCCATCCAAAAAACTATCCTATGAAGAAAACCGCTACACAAAAAGCGCCTTCCCTGTCTGCCGCTGAAAAAAATTCCGAAAAGATTCTCATGGAGAAAATGGGTATGACCAAAAAAGAGGTCAACGAAGTTTTTTCAAAATATGGTGTGAGCGCCTCCAAGCTGGTAGAACTGATGCAACTTAGCAAATACCAGTTTGTGTATAATGGCAAGGTGCCGGGACAGTGTGAACCCTGTCGCAATACAGCTACAACTTTGAGGGCGGTTAATTATTAACAAAGACTTCTTCAAATTTAATTTTGTAAGATTAACCTCGAAGGACGCGAAGGACGCGAAGGTTCCGCAAAGGAGTTCGGATTTTCTTTGCGCCGGCTTAGCGTCCTTCGCGGTTTCAAAAGCCAATGGCCAAAAGCCAATGGCTAATGGCTGTTTTTACCGCCGGGCATGGTTGGAACGATTTTTTATTGGGTATTAGCAGAACTTCAAACACTCATCCACTCATTAAAAATTAATTTACCATGTCAGAGACCACCCTCCAAAGCGTAAAAGCCAAGAAAGTATTGATTGTAGAAGACGAAGGCGATATGTGCCTGCTGCTGAATATCCTCCTTCATGGAGAAGACATGGAGCTGGATCATGTAAAAACCCTCCTGGGCGCGGAAGAATATCTACAAAAAGAACAACCTTCAGTGGTTATCCTTGATAACCAGTTGCCTGATGGTTTCGGTGTGGATTTCATCGGCCATATCAAAAGAAATTATCCAGCAATCAAGATTATCATGATCTCGGGTTTTGATGGTTCTGTAAAAGATGTGGCGCTCGATAGCGGTGCAGATATTTTCCTGGAAAAACCATTTACCAGGGACCAGCTTTTCCAGAGCATCACCCAACTGGTGAACTGATCATTTCTTTTTATAGAAATAGATATTGACCCAGGGCGCAAAACCTTTTTCGCTTACTGTAAAAAATCCGGAGCCATTGGCTGAAAAGCTGATGGCTTCGCCTTGTGGTTCAATGGTGTATTTGAGGGTAGTGAAACTGGTTTGCAAAGCCTGTGCTACCGATTGCCCTGTTTTTCTTTTGTAATGAAACAGGTTAGTATAGGTCTTCACGATGATTTCTTTTCCATCCGCGCTGATGCCGGCTCCTGTCACACCCATATAAGGCAGGCTGCCCTCATAGTTTAATGTACTGCTGGCAGCGTAAGGATAAGAGAGTTTGTAAACCCTGGAGGGATCGTCCCGTTTTGTGATCACATAAATATCCCTGGTGAGCGGATCAACCACAAAAGCTTCGGCGTCGTGGGAACCGTCTGGGTATGTAAAACTGATGGTCTCTACCTGGCTAACTGTATCCTGTGAAACAGTAGGCTCAGGGAAAATGTAAAATTTATAATTGCTGTAAGCAGATGCATTATCCCCGATCTCCCCGATATAAATCTTATTGTCTGTAAGATCCATATCCTCCCAGTCGCGGTTGGTGACACCCTTGATGTAAACCTTCTTCGATACCTGTCCGTCATGCCCGATCTTATACAATTGTGGTGGGCGGCCGCTGTCCTCATGTCCCCATAAAAATCCCGGGTAGGTTTTACTGTCTGCAATCCCGGAGATCTCGTTGATAATGGGCGTAATTTGTTTTACGGTTGGGATGGAATCATAAGCAGGTCCGGCTTCAGCCTCTTTTCCTGCTTCCTTCTGGCAGTAAGAAAAACAGATCAGCCCGAGTGAAGTGAGTAATACTATAGTCAGGTTTTTAAGTTTCATGCGGGCATTAAATATAATATCAAAACCCTTATTGTTTTACTGTTTACCGGCCCCCGGCCGTAAACGCCAGCTTATTTGGCGTGTTTACACCCCCTGGTTGCAAAAAAACTATGGGAAGTTTGTAAAAAATAAATTTTATGGAAACGCTACATTTCAGCACAACCATCCAGGCACCCCGTGAAAAAGTATGGGAACTATTATGGAACCATGACAGCTACCGGGAATGGACAGCCGTTTTTTCTGAGGATTCTGATGTGGAGACTGACTGGAAGCAGGGTAGCAAGGTTTATTTTCATGATGGCAAAGGCCAGGGTATGGTTGCCAGGATCGAGGAAACCAGGGCGCCCGAATTCCTGTCATTCATGCATCTTGGAACAGTAAAGGATGGGGTAGAGGACCTGGAAAGTGAAGCCGTAAAAAAATGGTCAGGCGCCAGGGAAAATTATACCCTGAAAGAAATTAATGGAGGAACTGAATTACTCATCGATATGGATACCACAGATATGAAGGATTATTTTTTGAAGACCTGGCCCCTGGCCCTTGATAAGATCAAGGCCATGGCTGAGAACCGAAATTAACGTCCTGTAAGAATGGTCCTTCCTGGTACCTGGCTCAGGGCATACCGGTGGAGGATCATTTTTTCTGCCGTGGTATCAAAACTCACTTCCACCCATCCATTGTATAAGCCGGTATTTTTGATTACCTGGTAGGTGATGTATTTCTTGTTTGCATCCTTCCAGTTACCTACCCAGTAAGCAGGTTTGCCATCGGGTATGGTCTTTTGTGCCAGCAGCACCGATGAAGCATTGAACCACCGGTAGCTGTCAAAATTGTGAACGGGTATCTCCGCGCCTTCAGTAAAATCAGGTATCGCTTCATTATTATTTACCGGGAGGTTAGTATAGAAAGAACTCATTACCAGCCATTGTTTCTTATCAGCCATCTCAACCGGGTCGCCTACCAGCATGGTAGTAAAATAAATATCCTTGTAACCATCATTGTTTACATCAAAGAAAGCTCCTTTGTTGAATACTACCGGGGTATCATGCAGGTTCACAATAGTCATGGCAGGCGGTACGACCGGTTTCGGTTCATTCACCTTATCTTTTTTACAGGAGAAGAAAACAGCTATCATTGAAACAGCTAACAGTGATCTCATTTTGTTTTAATTTTTACAAATTTGAAGATCCTGTAAGAGGAAGTCCAGCAGATGTTGCACGAAACGGTGAAACCGGCGGACCAGGTGAATAATGACCGGGGTAGACTGAAGTGATTTAAAAACCTTCCTCTGTGTATTTTTTAAAATTATCCAGGATAGCCTGCCACCCTGCTTTTTGCATGTCCACCGGGTTGGTTGATTCAGGGTCAAAACTTTGCCTGACTTTGATGCCATTCTCTACGGGAATAAAATCAATATCCACCTTGCGGCCGTCGCTCATCCCGTAAGCCAGTCTTTGCCCGGGCTTCACCTCAGTATAGATGCCGCCAAAATCAAAACTGAAACTACCATCCTTTGCTGCCATCGTGGTTTTGAAAGCTCCGCCTACGCACAGGTCATTATCAGCATAGGGAGCGTGCCAGTCATCAGAAGCCTGGCACCACTGCGTAATATGTTTTGGTTCGGTAAAAGATTCCCATACTTTGTCACCACTTGCATTTACCGTGGTTTCAATGGTAATGGCTGCGGGCTTATTGTTTTGCATGATGTTGTTTGAGCACACAAACATATTCTCTTTACTGTAATTGGAGAAGGGCTGATGACGGCAGGCATGGTGGCCAATTGCGCCTGCATCTCCCTGCAGGCCAGTTGATGGAATTGCGTAATTTCATGGAAACGGTTTTGTATGAAAAGGATGCAGATAGTTTTATTCACCCTGATTTTATCTTCATTGCAAATGAGTTTTCAAAGCAGGAAGGTGCCGGATGTTCTCGAAGGTGCCTGGCAAATCAAATCATCATCAGGTGAGCAGGTTCTGTTATTTGCTGATGGTTATTTCAGCCATACTGTTTATGACCTCTCCTCCAAAAAATTCATCAGTACCCGCGGGGGCAGTTATGAGCTGTCAGGTGAACAACTGCATGTATATATTGAATTTGATACGCAGGACAGTTCTGCAATCGGTCACCAATCCATCTATAAAGCAACTGTTGATAAAGGAAAACTGAAGTCAGATATCAATGGAACTTCTTCCACCTGGACCCAGCTTGATAAGGGTGGTCAAAAACTTCACGGGCTCTGGACCATTACAGGCCGCCGGCAGGAAGGCAAAATGGTGGAGATCCATCGCACAGGTACACGCAAGACCATCAAACTGCTTACGGCAACCCGGTTTCAGTGGGCAGCGATTGACCCCGGCACCAAACAATTTATGGGAACTGGTGGCGGCCGTTATGAATTTGAGAATGGAAAGTACACTGAGCATATTGAATTTTTTTCAAGAGATCATTCCAGGGCAGGGCAGTCACTCCAGTTTGAAGGAAAGATTGAAAATGGCGACTGGCATCACAGCGGCTTCAGTTCAAAAGGCGATCCCATTTACGAAGTGTGGAGCAGGAAGAAATAATAGGTATGAAGAACTTGAAATTCATTTTCTTTTTTACAGTTCTGGGCCTGGCGCTTGTCTTTCCTTTCCAGCTTATGGCACAAAAAAATAAACCCCTGCGTATAGGCATCGCCGGTCTAACGCATACGCATGTACACTGGATCTTCAACAGTGCGCAGCAGGAGAATATCGAGATCGTTGGCATTGCCGAGTCTGACAGGGAACTGGCACTTCGCTATGCTAAGCAGTATAATTACCCGGCATCCAAAATTTACAACTCGCTGGGCGAAATGCTGGCTGCTGTGAAACCAGAAGCAGTAGCCGCTTTCAATTCTATATACCAGCATCTTGAAGTGGTACAGCAATGCGCACCCTTTGGAATCCATGTAATGGTGGAAAAGCCTATGGCAGTTAGTCTTGACCATGCAAAAAAAATGGAGGCACTTGCCATAAGGCATAACATTTACCTGCTTACCAATTATGAAACTACCTGGTATGCTACAGTTCATCATAGTTTTGAACTGGTAAACCGGCAGGGAAGCTTAGGGCAGTTAAGGAAGATGGTGGTGCACGACGGGCATAAGGGTCCCAAAGAGATTGGCGTGAATAAGGAATTCCTGGACTGGCTCACAGATTCAGTGCAAAACGGCGGAGGAGCATTGGTGGATTTTGGATGTTATGGCGCTGTTCTTTCCACCTGGATGCACAAAGGAAAGAAACCTCTTACGGTTACGGCAATCACACAGCATTTCAAGCCGGAGATTTATAGTGAAGTAGATGATGAAGCAACCCTCGTATTGACTTATCCCGGCGCGCAAACCATTATACAGGCTTCATGGAACTGGCCCTTCAGCAGGAAGGATATGGAACTCTATGGAACCAAAGGAAGTATTATGGCAATAGACGGGAGCCAGTTGCTTCAGCGATACGATGAAAATAAAGCTGACAGTCTCACTTCATTGGCAGATCTGAAAAAACCATATCACGATCCATTCGAATTTTTCAGGTCAGTGGTTCGTGGGGAAATCAAAATGGATCCGCATGATCTTTCCGGCCTGCCATTGAATATGATTGTAATGGAAATTCTTGAAGCAGCCAAGATCTCTGCAAGGGAAGGCAGAACAATTGAAATAAAATGATTGCTGAAAGTTTGAAAAATTATGTCCTGCTGATCCAGGAATACTCGTGTATTTCTTCCAATGAGTGAGCCTGACTTTGAACTTTGAACTTTGAACTTAGACCCTTCCTTCGTCAGGGCAGGCTTTCAACTCAAACCTACCTGCTCCCCCCATTCCTCTCGCTTGCCTGTATCAGCGCCAGCAAGGCCCAGTTGCTTGCAGCAGCAGAAATGAACTGGTGATCACCTTCGGGAAAACCGGTTTCAACAAAGGGTACAGAAGGAAAACTCCTGCTGATCACTCTCCATGACCCATCAGGGTACTGGTTCTTCAACAGGAATGCGATGCCTTTCAGGTAAGCCGGGTCGGTGGTTTTGATCTGGCCAGTTTCAACCAGGGCATACAGGCTTTGTCCTGTGGCATAGGCATCGGTTGGAAGAGAATCAAGTTGGGACCATCCGCCATCAGGCCTTTGTGCTGCTACTAATTTTAATGCCTGTTTGTGCAAGATTTCCTTATTGCCTCCTGCCCAGTGAAGTCCCAGCAATTGAAATACTTTTTCTTCATTCGCTTCCGGAATTTCATTCTCCATCCATGTTCTTGCCCTGGCAATTTTTTTGGCTCCTTCTTCTTTGAGGTTACCAGGAATATAATCATTGATGGCTTTTACTACGAGTGCCGTTGCTGTGAATGCATAATATTCAAGCGGCGGCCTTGGGTTGGGGCTTACCCAGCTTCCATTAGCTGTTTGACGTTGCATTAGATTCCGGGCTAGCAATTCAAGACTGCGGCTGGCTGGATAATTAACTTCCGACAAAGCCCAGGTAGCGTAGCTGCCCGACATTACTATGGCAACCGGATCATTGAATTGCGTATTGGTAGCCCTTCTTGTATTGACAGTAGCTATGATTGATTTAATGGTTTCCTGGTAAATGGTATCATTGATGGTAAACCCTTTTTCCTTTGCACGGAACATGCTGATGGCGGTCAGATCCTGGTGGTGGCAGGAATGACAGGTGCCGGCATTTTCCAGGAACAACCGGTCGCTTGGCTGCAACAGCCGAATACCTTTATCAATTGCCAGGCTGATAGCAGCCTGGTCGGCAGGATTTTCTTCCGTAAGCGTTCTGAAAGAAACTATAGTGAGTGTCATCACGCAGATCAACAACCATTTTTTCATACTTATTTATTTTTATTGTGCGCCGGCCTGCAGCAACATCGCTAATGTTTTGGTATTTCCTTTTTTCCTGGCCCAGTCAAGTGCAGTCATTCCTTTTTTATCTTTCAGGTGTACGTCCACACCCCGGTCAAGCAGGGCCTTGATGATAGCTGTGTTGTCGTGTTCATTATAAACAGCCCACATCAGGGCGTTCATTCCTCCTTCATCTACCGCATTTATATTTTTAGTCGCTTTTAGAACAGCCTGTACGGAAGGCAGATCATTATAGGTTACCACTGCTATGATAGCTGTCAAACCAAAAGCTACAACCTTCTCCGGATCAGCGCCATTTTCTAACAGGTAAATGGTGCCTTCCCTGTTTACATTGAAAAGCGTTTGAAGTAAAGGCGTAAACCCGTTTGAATCAATTGCATTCACATCATTGCCCTTCCTGATCAGCAGTCCAAGAGTGGCCGTGTCGCCAAATATGGCTGCACGGATGAGCGGGGTTTCATTTCTTTTATTCCTGCACAAAGGGTCTGCCCCTTTTTGCAGCAGGAAGGAAACGGTTTCAAACTGGCTGTTTCCAACACAAGCCAGCATCAGTGCTGTATTGCCTGACCTGGTTTTGGCATTGATATCCGCCCCATGCTCCAGCAGGATCCTGATTTTCTCAAGGTCATGGATGGCCCACATCAATGCTGTTTCATCTTCACTGTTTTTGCCATTGGGATCTGCTCCTTTTTTCAGCATCCACCTCAGGGTTTCTGCATTGCCGTAGAGGGCAGCCAGCATAAGAGGGGTATCACCTTCAGGATCTGCTTTATTGATGCCGCCATTTGACTTCAGGGCTTTTGTTATTTTCCATGTGTCATTCAACTTGATACAATCGGCGAGGGCGGTCGCCTCTTGCGCAAGGCCTGCGGCAAAGGATAAAAGCAAAAGCTGAACAAAAATGTACCTGAAAAATTTTTTCTTACCTGGCATGTTTTAAGTATTCAGACTTTAAAAAGATAAAAAGAAATTCCCATCCTGCCCTCTATTACTGCATAAACCACCAGGGCCGGGGATTGCCTTCCAGGAACCTGAGCGTTTTATGGGAAGGATTTGGCGGTTGTACATTAGAGGCCATGGTACTGAGATAAACATTTGGATTGACAACAGGGCGAATGGTGAATTTATTTCCATTCTGCTGGATCAGGAAAAGATTGTGCTCGGCAGGACTTGGATCCATTGTGAAAGAGTACCGGTTATAATCCGTTGCATACTGGTTGAATTCATAACCAAGATATTCACCTCCGGAAATTTTGATATGATACTGGTTGGCCCCGGTATTGATCAGTTCATAAAAATCCCTGGGACGTTTGATGAAGCCGCCTGCTTCCGCGGTGGATGAATAATCTGTCATATTAGCCCATCTTCCGCTCGAGCTATTCCTCATGCAGAGGGTGTCCAGAACATCGATACTGTTGATGCCCATCGTGCATAAAAATCCTTTGTTGAGTATATTCAGCAGCGGTGGGTTGGCAGTTGCGTCTTCTTTGGAACACATGGCGTACGAGCAGGTAAACAGCACAAGCAGCAAAACCAGGCGGGTACTGATAAGTTTCATATGAAAAAAATTTCCGTAAATGTCACCCCACAACCATTTCTCTCCAATAGCGAAATAGGGTGAATGTATCAGGAAGAAAAATATGGACTGCAAGGTCAATGTTTATTACATTAGAGAATGAGATGGAAAATAACGGCTGCTTTTCTTCTAATCATTTCAGCCCATATTGTTGATGCCCAGGATCCAAAACTGCTGGATTCTCTAAACAGGGCGAAGGAAGACACCAATAAAGTTCATCTTCTGTGGGACATCGGTGCCTCTATCATCTTTCAGAACCCGAACCAGGCAATTCCTTTTTTCAGGCAGGGCTTGGAGCTTTCGCAGAAACTGCAGTTTGAGCCGGGACTCGAAAAATGCAATGCGGCAACATCTACGGCACATGCATTCAACTCCCAACTGGATTCCTGTCTTTTTTATATCAACAAGGCGATCTTTTATGCCAAACGTGTGGGCAACGCCAACAGGCTGGCACTGGTGTTTCTCAACAGGGCCGATGTTTACAATAACATGGATGAATATGCAGCCGCGCTGCAGGATTGTGATACTGCCATCCGTTATGCAGAACAATCAGGCAACAAGGACAGGGTAGCGCGGATCTATCATATCATCAGTGATGTATATGAGCAGCAGCAGATGTACAAACCGGCAATGGAATACCTGCAGAAAGCGCTTGCCATTTATGTAACCATCGGTAATCCACAGATGACCGGCCAGTCCTATTTTGATATGGCTACCATACATAGAAAAATGGGAGAACTGGACAAAGGAATCCAAAACCTGCAAACTGCTATCAATATTGCTGACAGTATCCGTGATATCAGGAATCTCTCCGCATTCAAAGGAGAACTGGCTGTTCTCATGATTGAAAAAAAGGATTTTCAAAAAGCAGAGGAACTGGCTGCCACCGCCCTGGATTATGCGAGGCAAACCGGGAATAAAAGGCAGGAAGCTGTGATCCAGACGGTGTTTTACAATATCTATTTCAAACAAAACCAGTATCAGAAAGCAATTGCATCAGGCCTCGCAGCCTATGATATTATCAGGGATATGAATGACCTTGGCAGGGAACAGAATATTGCAGGCATGCTGGCAGAAGCCTATGAAAAAACAGGCAATACAAAGGAAGCCTACCGTTTCCTGTCAACGAGTAAAAAACTTAATGATAGTCTGCTTGCCAAACAGTTCAGCGAGGAAACCGCCAAACTGCAGGCAAGGTTTGAATTAAACCAAAAGGACAAGGAGATCCAGTTGCTGAGCAAGGACAGCGAACTGCAACAGCAGAAACTTTCCCGGCAAAGGGTCATGTTCATTGCTTCGGTGGCATTTGGACTATTATTGCTGGGAGGCATCATCCTGCTGGTGAACAGGTACCGGCTGAGACAGCGGATCAAAGAAATGCAATTGCGAAACCAGATCGCCGCCGACCTCCATGATGAAGTTGGCAGCTCACTGAGCAGTATTCATATGCTGAGTGAAATGGCATCGGCCAAACAGGATGCAGGTCAGAAGGAGATTCTTCACAGGGTGAGCAGTTATACAAGGGAAACCATGGACAAGATGAGTGATATCGTATGGATGATCAAACCATCGGAAACTGAAACGCTGTCGCTCAAAGAAAGAATGGAAAGATTCTTATACGAGATGTGCAACAGCAGGCAACTGACCTGCTCATTTGAATGGGAGGGTCCTGAACTAGCAAAACTCAACATGGAACAGCGAAAGGCCATTTACCTCGTTTTCAAGGAAGCTGTCAACAATTCGCTCAAATATGCTGAACCTAAAAGCATTCATGTGAAACTGCGGACAGAAAGCAGGATGGTGAAACTTACGGTAAAGGATGATGGAAAAGGATTCGACACAACGGTTACGCGAAAAGGAAATGGCCTGGGCAATATGAAAGGCAGGGCCAGTGAGCTGGGAGGAAATGCACAGGTCAGTTCTGCACCCGGCGAAGGAACAGAAGTAAGGTTTTCCATCCCGGTATAGTCACCCTTATTCGCTATTGATTGCCGTACAGGCTTTACTGAATTTTGAAAAAAAATATTTTGATAAAAGTTACCATATTCGAAGACAATAACCACCTCCGGGAAACGCTTGAAATGCTTGTGAACAGTTCGGAAGGATACACATGTAACGGAGCTTATCCCGATTGCGACGAAATGCTTTCCATTCTTGAAGCGGACACACCACAGATTGTATTGATGGACATTGAAATGCCCGGTATGAATGGCATAGAAGCCACTAAGCTGATCAAACAGCATTTCCCGGGAATACAGGTACTTATCCAGACGGTATTTTTTGAAGATGAATATATTTTCAATGCGATCTGCGCAGGGGCTAGCGGCTACATACTTAAATCCACCACTCCCGGGGGGTACCTGCAGGCAATCGCAGATGTAAATGACGGAGGTTCGCCAATGACGCCGGGCATTGCACGCAGGATGCTGGAACTTTTTAGGAATAACCTTACGCCTGCATCAGTGGACTATAACCTCTCGCAGCAGGAAAAAAAAGTATTGCAACTGCTGGTGGAGGGAAAGAGTTATAAAATGATTGCTGCCGAACTTTTCATAGCTTTCGATACGGTGAAATCGCATGTTAGAAACATCTATGCGAAGCTTCATGTAAATTCAGGAACTGAAGCGGTCTCCAAGGCTTTAAGAGATAAAATTGTGTAAAAACCTGGGGAGGCTGAATGCAGACTGCTGACTGAAATTAATTCGATTATGTTATTATGGACTTCCCGGTTGATCACTTTCATTGCATGGTCGCTGATCATATCGCTCAGCATTTATTTTTTTCTTGATAATGTAATCGCTTATTTCTATGGTTACCGCAGCCCGGTCTTTGGCAACAGTTTTTTCAACAACCAGGTATGGGTGGCTGCACATATGGCGGGAGGAAGCATCACACTTTTTACCGGTCCCCTGCAATTCTCCGGGTACCTGAGAAAACGTTTTGTAAAATTTCACCGCGCACTTGGCAAATGGTATATGTTCGGCGTAGCAATCGCGGGATTGTCGGCGCTCAGGCTTTCCTTGATCAGCGCCTGCGAACCCTGCAGGATCTCACTTTTTTTGCTGGCTGTTTTTGCGCTCCTTTCAACATTCTTTGCCTGGAAGGCCATCAGGATGGGAAATATCAAGGCACACCGGCAGTTCATGGTGCGCAGCTATATTTCCCTTCTTGCTTTTGTAGCAGTTCGCATTGATAATGTTTTACCCCTGGATTTTTTGTTTGGCAATACCAGCGATCCGCTTACAAGGCGCGTAGTGAATGAATATTTCTGGTCCTTTGTACCACTGCTGATCGCTGAAATCATCATGGTCTGGATTCCTTCCGTTTATTTCAGGCGCAGGAAAAAAGTATAGAAAATGATTCGTTTATTCCTGTGAAAAGTTCACGGCCTGGCGGTGATAAAATTTAACCTTCCTGTTGTGTGAAATGGCAGGTTTCCATTTCGGTGACTTTTTAATGGCATCCAGTGCGATCCTGTCAAATTCAGGATGAAATGGAACCACTACTTCAGCTTCCACCACATTGCCTTCTTCATCAACAGCCCAGTGTACCACCACGGTTACCTGGTCGGCATTGGTGATCTTGAACTGGGAAGGGAAATAGATTTTCTTATGAATGTATTTGGACCAGGCCTTATTACCACCAGGAAATTCCGCGTCGCGGTCACGGTTGGTGGTATCTGGCATTAAAGTACCTGATTCATCATAATATACTTTGTTAACAAGCTGGTTGAATTCATAAGTTTCGAGAGCACTCAATTTTCCATTGCGGTGGAAATACTGCCATTTACCCTGTTTCAGTTTACCAGGGCCATACCTTCCCGCGTAAGAAGGTATTCCATCATCATACCAGCTCACTTCAACTGCGCTTCCATCTGTTTGCACAAGCAGGGAGTCTGACGGGTATCCATTTTGGTGCCAGCCAAGCCGGGTGCCAATCACCCATCCCAGCTCATTGTAGGTAACAGAATCTCTTAACATGCCATTGGAATGAAAGCTGAGCCAGGTGCCGGTTTTCTTACCATCGGTATAAGTTCCTTTTGCCCTGATCATTCCATTGGGATGAAAATATTTGAAAGGTCCATGTTCTACTTCACATTTCTGGTCTTTGAAAAAACCATCCATACTTTGCAGGCTTTCCCTTACATAGAAATCCTGCTTGCTCCAACCGGAATCTTTTTTCTCAATGATCGAAAAAATTCGGGCCTTTGAAACATCAGGCACTTCTGTTCCCGTGTAATCGTAAAACTTTTCAAGCTTTTGGGCAGAACAGTGTAGAGAAAAATAAATACAGAGGAGCAATAAACTGCGCTTCATGTGCACAAAGTAATAAAAAGAAACGGTGCATGCCAGCTCTCTGCATGTGCAATATCAACTATTCAACGTGTAGATGGTATAGGTTAGCAGGGAAGCAAAACTCACCCAGGAAATATAGGGTACCATCAACCATGCTGCCAGTTTATTGACCCTGCCAAACAGGATGATCGTAATAAATATGAAAATCCAGAGCGCGATGATCTCCACGACGGCTAAACCCAGTTTATGCTGGTTGAAGAAAATATAGGACCAGAAAAAATTCAGCACCAGTTGCATGGACCAGAAAATCATCGCAAGCTTTCTATTGCGGCTGCGTGATTCATTTTTCCACACAAGGTAAAAGGCTACACCCATCATAACATACAGCGTGGTCCATACAGGACCAAAAGCCCAGCTTGGGGGTTGCCAGGAAGGTTTTTCGATGGACTGGTACCAGGTATCGATTTCAGGTCTTGTAAAATAAGAGCCAAGAAACCCTACTGCCAGTGGAATCGCAATGCTGATGATTAACTTCCAGATATTTTTCATGAATTAATTTTTTACTTCTTGTGTTGCCATTTCTGCTGCTTCTTCCACTTCCTGATGATCGGCGCCGGGTTCATCCTGGATCTTCAGCAGGTGTTTTTGAAAAGCAAGATGGGTTAGTGTGGCAAAATGATCAGAGCCATTCGCCGGCATCCGTTTCATTCTTAACAGTCCGAATTCACAGGAGCAGAATATATAATCCAAAGGATAACGGATGAACCAGTGATGCGCGGAAAAGGTGCTGTAAAATCCGCGGCCCCGTCTTGGGTCCAGTAAACCGCTTACTTTTCTGAACAGTTCAGTGGTATGGCTCCAGGCCACATCGTTCAGATCACCAAACACAATGCAGGGTAATTTTTCTTTTTTTACTTCAAAGGCCACCTTCATCAATTCTTTATCCTTGGCAGTGGAATACAGGTTCTCGCCCGGTACAGGAGGTTCGGGATGAAGCCCGAACAATCTCACCTTTTGTCCAGACCTTAGTTTGATTACCGCTTTTACGGAAGGGATATCATTTTTAACCAGGAACCGGACCTGGGGTTCCAGTAATTCCAGCTTGCTGTACAAAAGCAGGCCATAAGTATTTTCCAAAGGTTCCAGAATGGAATAGGGGTAATCCTTCTCCAATTCCTTCATGGCTTCGCACCATGCTTTGTTGGTCTCGAGTAAATAAATAATATCAGGATCAGCGGCTTTTAGCTGCTGCAACAACCTGTCGAACTGCGTATTGTGCTGTAGTACATTGGCAGCGAATATGGTGATTTCGTCATCCTTATTGGTGCTGTTCACCCTCACCATTTCCTTTTTGGCGAACATGGTATAGGGCCAGATTTTGTAAAGCAGGTAAAACAGGGAAAGAACAAGAGTGCCGATAACAATTTGTTTCCATGTTGCCGCAGGTGGCCAGTACCAGGCCCAGGCGGCAAGGGTGATAAGTACAAGAGCAAGTTTTTGAAGGCGGGGATATTCCAGGATCTTGAAAATCCAGAAATCATTTTTTACGAACGACAGAAATACCGCGGTGATTAGTAAAATACTCACTACGGTTAAAACAATCTCCATACCTGAAAGGTGGTTAAATCTATCTGAATCATAAAATAAATGTGCCACAGTTCCTGAGTCCTTTTTCTTAAACTTTCTGTTATGGCTTGAAAAAAAATTGGTGGGATTGGTAGAGGACGAGGAGTGATGCAACGTTTTTTGAATGGTGCCTGTCAGTTGGTTATGAAAAAATTGATTTGCTTCCTATTGCCACTTAGCATGCTGGCTGCGTGTAAAACAGAACTGGAAAAAAAGCCAGGAGGTCCTGCATCCTCTTCCCTGGTTGGAGAGTGGGAGTTGCGGCAGCATTTCGGCGGCATGATCCAACCAATGAGTTATTTACCTGGCAATGGAAACCTGTTGGTGTTTGACAGCACTACTTACCAGTACATCAGCAATGGCCAGGTGGTGAGGCAGGGACAGTATGCAATACTGGTGGATTCGTTTGTAGATGTGAACAGTTGCGCGTTGCTGCCTGCGCCGGACGATAAACCCAACAGGATCGTGTTTGATAATGAAACACAGGTAAGGATGAATTTTATTATGGATGGCCGCAATCTGAAGATCCATTCCGGATGTATACCACTGGATGGTGGCGGATCAATTTATTTTAAAACGGGGGGTAATTAACAGGGCATAAAAAAGCCCTCCGGGGGGAGGGATTTTTTATTGAGGCGTAGTTCTTTTGATTGGAACGGTCAGGACGCCGGGTTTTTCATAGGTGGTTTCTTCAGGATACGGATCAAAAACGGTTTAGGATACTGGTTTTGGTTTTTCTTAGGATTTTGTTTTTCTATCAGGTATCGGATCGTTTGATAAATCAAAATTACATCCTGTATACTGCCATCAGATTTTGTTTCGGTGAACGATCAATTGTTCGAGGTGAAAATGCCCTAATTCCTGCCGGAAAAATTATTGCAATGCAACAGGCAATTCCACCTAAAAGAAAACGATCAAAACCCTTTCAGAGTAAACACTTATGCAAACCGTTGCAGGGTGTTATTTCATCATACGTAGATTTACTAAGTGTATTTACGAGTACACCGTAACGGTATCTTTTACCAGGTGTATCATTATAGATAGAAGCACCAGGATCAGTAATCCAGGAGCATTTTTAATCCCGTTGATGGTAAGAATAGATTCAGATAACGGTAACAGATATACGAAGTTTAGATTTAACCTATCAAGCGGGAACTGCCACAATATTTTTTTTATGAGAATGATCTTTCACCGCCACCCGGCATTGGGATTAATGAGGCTGCTGCTTAAAAAATTTAGCCGGATTGCAGAAAGCTGCTTAACTTCTGATTTAATTTCAGCCCATGGTTGACCTGGTTATTGAAGCAAGAGAAGCGTCCATCAGCCAGCATATGCAGGTGAAAAGAATCCTTCCTTTCCGGAGAAGAAGAATGGTAGGCCCATTTATTTTCATGGACCATGCAGGGCCGGTTGCCGCGCAGCCTGGTGGTATTCATTCGCTTGATGTTTTGCCCCATCCTCATATCGGGCTTTCAACGGTTAGCTATCTTTTTGGAGGCAGGGTTACCCACCGTGACAGCCTGGGAGTGGAGCAGGTCATCAGGCCCGGGGAAGTAAACTGGATGACTGCAGGGAGGGGCATCGCTCATTCGGAAAGATTTGAAGATCCCTCTGTTCTGGCAGGGGGAGAGCTCGAGATGATCCAGACCTGGGTGGCCCTTCCTGAAAAAAACGAAGAGGATGCGCCATCATTTGATAATTACCAGCCAGAGGTGCTTCCTGTGTTTAAAGAAAAAGGTCTCTGGATGCGTTTGATTGCCGGAAGTGCTTTCGGGCTGAATAACGAGGTTAAAACACATTCGCCTCTTTTTTACCTGCATGTGGTGCTGGATAAAGGAGCCCGTTTCGGGTTGCCGCAAGAGCATAAAGAAAGAGCAGTTTATATTGTAAGAGGAAGCGTTGAAGTGAGTGGAGTGGCTTACAGTGCTGGCCAGATGATTGTTTTTACCCATGCTGTGTATCCTTTTATTTCTGCACTGGAGGATACGGTTATGATGATGTTGGGAGGTGAGCCTGTAGGTGAAAGATTTATCTGGTGGAATTTTGTGTCCTCCCGCAAAGAACGCATTGAGCAGGCCAAGGTAGACTGGAAAGAAGGCAGGATTATACTGCCGCCCAACGACAACCATGAATTCATTCCACTGCCGGATGACAGGTCAAGACCGGCAAGCAGCGCTCCTCCACCGGAGCCCTTGTCATAAAAAAAACCCCGCACGAGGCGGGATCTTTTTTATTAAACTCTGAAAGCAAAATTAATTGTTGTCATCCTTGAATACATCCTTCACTTCTTCACCAACTTTCTGCGCTCCTTCTTTTACTTCCTTACCAGCTTCCTTTACTCCCTCCTTGGTTTTATCCCAGGCGTTCTCAATCGCATTTCCTGCCCTGTCAAAAAAGTTGCCGGTCCTGTCAACAACCTCTCCATCTTCCAGTACCACCACTTTTCCATCTCTTTCCACTTCACCATTGCGGCGTACTACTGTTCCATTCTCCAGGCGAACATCTTCATCGGAATCAACCCAGGCACCGTTTCTCCATACTACAAGCTTTCCATCCCTGTAGCTCACATCACCGTCAGAAGAAGTGTAGGTTCTTTCAGTGTTGGCTGCATGGTCCGAACTATCTTTGTCAACCGTAACTGTTGCGCTGTCGTTGTTGCAGGCAAAAAGGGCGACTGATAATCCAGCCATCAAAAAAAATCTTTTCATATACCTTGTTTTAGACTGATCCTAATAAAATCCCGTGCCAAAGGCTAATTAATATCTCCTGCCACCACCGACAGCCCTTCGGATTAACGCGACGATCAGTGTAAAGATGGCTGAACCAATAATGGCCCAGATTATGGGAAAGGTTTTACCCCCTATGTTCACCGCAAAGATCTCAGGCAGTCCGAATTTACCCGCCATCCACATGCCGATATAGGCGCCGATAAATCCAACCACTATGGAAACCAGGCATCCACCCAGGTCATAACCCGCAAGGGACTGGCCGATGCCGCCGCAAACTGCTGCGATCACCAGAAGGACAATCAGTTCAGTAATACTCATTTTGATTGATTTCTATTAGTGAATGCAATTTAGGTGCCGCACCCTCCTGCGTTTATGCATGGCTGTTAATTGGTACTATGCTTGGCAAATGATTATGGGCATTACACACCACGCTCATCAAAAGATAATTCGATGCTGCTCCTGTTCACATTTACTTTCCGGTAAGATATTCCCGCGCTTTCCAAAAGCCTTTTGCTTGCTTTGGAAACATCGGTTCCATCATATTTATCGCTTAGAAAGATTACTTCTTTGATTCCGGATTGTATGATGGCCTTACTGCATTCATTACAGGGAAAGAGTGCGGTGAAAATGCGGCACCCTGAAAGGTCCATCCCAATATTGTTAAGGATGGCATTGAGTTCGGCATGACAGACATAGGGATATTTGGTTTCGAGGAAATCGCCGGTCTTCTCCCAGGGAAAATTCTCGTCATCGCATCCTGATGGCAGTCCGTTGTAACCAGCCCCAACGATCTTGTTCTGGCTGTTTACTATACAGGCGCCTACCTGTGTGGAAGGATCCTTACTTCTGAGGCCACTCAGCAATGCCACACCCATGAAGTATTCATCCCAGGAAATGTAATCGGTTCTTTTGGGCATACGAATCAGGTTGAGCGGCCGAAGTTAAGCCCTTTGAAATTCTGAAAGCATGTCCGTGGATGTGATCAATGGCTGCTCTCCACCGGGATCTCTTTTTTCCGCGCTGCCAGTTCCTGTTCGTTGGTCAGGTCCAGCCTTAGTGGTGTGATGGAAACAAAACTGTTTTCTACTGCCCAACGGTCAGTATCCGATTCTGCAGGCTCAAGTGGCGTAACCGTAAACCAGTAATGTTTTCTGCCCATCGGGTCCATACCGGGAACGATTTTACCATCATACAGACTTACAGATTGTCTTGTCCATTTGATGCCCTTGGGTTCAGGAGGAAAATTAACATTGAAAAGGCTGAGGCCTTTTGTAGGCAGTAATAGCTCCAGCACTTTCGATACGTAAGATTCTATAGAGGAAAAATCAGGTTCAGATTTTCCAACTGGTGTGCTCAGGGCAATGCCCTTGATGCCTAACAATACGGCCTGTTTGGCTGCTGCCAGCGTACCCGAATGCCACATGGAATTTCCAAGGTTTGGTCCCAGGTTGATACCTGAAAGCACTACATCGATTTTGTTATACAAATGGGTGCCAAGTGCCACGCAATCGGCCGGTGTGCCGTTCACCCTGAATGCCTGTATGCCTTCAAAAGTTATGGGTGAAGGTTTGAAGGACAGCGGGCGTGAATGGGTAACCGCATGACCCATGGATGATTGCTCCACGTCGGGGGCAATCACAGTTACTTCTCCAAATCTCGAGGCTGTGCGGGCCAGCGCTGCAATACCGGGACTATAGATCCCATCGTCATTAGTAATTAAAATCCTCATATCCTTATTGCCCACATTTTCATGCCATCTCCTGTGGTATAATTTTAACAGGCACTACCGTATGCAGGAAAAAAACAAGAAAGGCATAATCCAGCTCTTTCACAATCCAACAGCAGGGGACGAAGCGCATAACCAGGAAAAATTAACCAGCCTGATTGAATTGGCAGGTTACCAATGTAGATATTCATCCACAAAGAAAAGCAGCATCAAAGATTTTGATGAAGAAGCTTCGTTCATCGTAATAGCCGGGGGTGACGGCACCGTTAGGAAAATCAGCAAAAAAATGCTGGACCGCAAAGTACTTGATCATCACTGGCCGGTGGCAGTGTTGCCCCTGGGCACCGCGAATAATATTGCCAAGACCCTGGGACTTGACAGGCCAGTGGAAGAAATTGTAAATGCCTGGGAACACTGTGAGAAGAAAAAATTCGATGTTGGCCGTATCATCAATATTGATGAAGCGCATTTTTTCCTGGAAAGCTTTGGCTACGGATTGTTTCCCTACCTGATGAAAGAAATGAAAAAAAGAAACAAGGAGTCCGAACCAGCCACCCCTGAAGAGGCTTTATTT
>JAEYUA010000048.1 GCA_023433755.1 Bacteroidota bacterium
GAATAAAGCAGGCTCAGGATAAAACCGGGTATAAGAAGGCATACTATAGTCAGCCAGTCAAAATAGGGAGCAATAAAAAAAGTGCTGATGTAAAATACCAGCATCGATCCCCAGAACAGGATGTGGATCCCCTGGTCGTTCACTTCTGTGATCATGCTCCTGATACCGGCCTTGCGGTCTTCTTCCACATCACGGTAATCGAAGAGGATACAGATGGCATAAATAAAAAAGAAACGGTTCACCACCAACCATTCCTGCTGTACATCCAGGTAAGTAGAATGCATCACCAGGGGCAGCAGGGTGGTGACATGCGTCCAGGCAAATGCAAGAAATATGGTTTTGGCCAGCGCCACCTTACGCAGACTTGCGAATAACGGGTGACCAATCTTTGGGGCCGAATATAAAAAAGTAAGGAATGCCGTAATGCCCAGCCAGAACCAGTGCTGAACCAGGAGCAGAGAGAAAACAGCAGCGCCTGCCAGTCCGGCAATGAATAAAAAAAGGTGCAGGTTTTTATTGGATAGATTCCAGGCCAGTTTTTTTGAACTTCCTTCCGCAAGAGGCGGGGTTAGCCACCAGTGGAAATTATAGCTGGTAACAGCACCGCAAAACACAAATCCAAACAGGGGCCATGAAATGGGGGTATCAAAAAGTAGTTGTACCTGGTAAACCATCAATACCGCGCATACCGCGATAAAGAGGCTCGTGAAAATAAAAAAGTCGAAGATTTTTTTGAGTACCAGAGTTGCGGGTTAGAGCTTTTTCAAAAGAATCTTTCCTGATTCCACGTACTCGCTGCGGTGGCCGGCTTTATCGCGAACGATCACACCTACCGCGAATTCACGGTCTTGCGCTTCAAGGTTGGCGAAAATATAACCATCCCTCAGTTCACCATAAGAAAATACCGCCGTGACCTCGATGACATTTTTATCAGGAAAGGCAAAATTGCTGATATCATAACGAAGGGTGTCCACCGTAAGCTGGGTATTGCCGGCAAATCTTTTACGAACAAGCAATACAGAATCCTGCAGGTCTCCTTCCTTGTCGCGCACGATCGCCCTCAATGAGAATAATTCACCCTTGTTCACTTCTCCGGGTGCGAGGGATTTAATTTCCACCTGGGGTTCTGTTTTGAATTTATCTTTGCTGCAGGCAAAAACCGCTATCACAACAACTAAAAAAGGGAGTAGTTTTTTCATAATTAAGCTTTCCAAATTTACTGTATGCATGTTACAATACCTAAAGCAAATGAACTGGAGCAGCAGGTATTTAACATTCATAACGAAAAAGAGTTCGAATCCATTGCACTGGCTGTTTTCCGGTTCCAGTTCGCTCACAATCCCGTATACCGGCAGTATTGTGAGGCTATACACAGGACACCGCGGGATGTAATCGGGCTGCACAGCATTCCTTTTTTACCTATTTCTTTTTTCAAAACCCACGAGGTGGTAGCTGACTCAAGGGAGGCGGCTCTCATCTTTACCAGCAGCGGCACCACGGGATCCAGCACCTCCAGGCATTTCGTAAAGTCACCCGCGTTGTACGAGACCAGTTTCAGGAAAGGCTTCAGGGAATTTTATGGTAATATTGAAAACTGGTGCATACTGGGACTTTTGCCTTCCTACCTTGAAAGACAGGGCTCTTCGCTGGTGTACATGGTGGACCACCTGGTTAAAGACAGCAAACATCCTGACAGCGGGTTTTACCTGCGCGATACCGCAGCGCTGGCCGCTACCCTGGATCGTCTAGAGAAGGCAGAACAACCTGTGATCCTCATCGGGGTTACTTATGCCTTGCTGGACTTTGCCAAAAGCTTTCCCCGGCCATTGAAGCATTGCATCATCATGGAAACGGGTGGAATGAAGGGGCGGCAGAAAGAAATCACCCGCCAGGAATTGTATGGTCATCTTAAAGAAGCATTCGGAATAAAAGAGATCCACGCGGAGTATGGGATGACAGAACTCCTGTCCCAGGCCTATGGGCGCGAAGGCCTTTTTCATGCACCGCCCTGGATGAAAGTGCTGATCCGCGATGAGACCGATCCACTGAGCCATTATGATATAAAAAAGAAAGCCCTGGCCGGCGGCATCAGCGTGGTGGACCTGGCCAACCTGTATTCATGCAGTTTCATTGCCACGGAGGATATCGGGCGTGGTCACCCGGGCGGGGCCTTCGAGGTTTTGGGCCGGCTGGATCATTCTGATACCAGGGGGTGCAGCCTCCTCGCAATTTAATATTTCAACAGGGGCAAAAACCTGGCAGAGCAAAACCTGCCGGGAAAGGAAAGTATAACATCAAAGATTATCAGTATGGCAGATCACCCTTCAAAAACGTGGTTGGAAACTGTTTCTATTTTGCGTGCAGGTTTGAAATGAATTTCAGGTTTTTTATAAACAAAAGCATTCTGCATCTCACGGAGGTAATGATATTTGAGCCAGCTATAGCGGGCTATCATTCTTGCTGTTCTCAAACCCCGGCTGCCTTCCAGGAATCCAAATTGGAAAATATAGGATTTGATGGAATTAAAAACGGGAGATCCATTTCTTTTCATCCAACCAGCTCTTCTGCCTTCACTGAAATATTTCTCAGCGCTTAGCATTGCATAGGTTCTTGCTTTGAAAGAATAATCTTCGAAATCCTTTAATCCAAAATGATCGAGATAACCAGGGATTGATTTACGGATACTGTTGGCTGGCTCAAGTTTTTCATGCACCAGGCTTAGGTCCCATGCAAAATGATCGCGATTATAGATTCTCGTAACGGTTTCAAAGCCCAGGGTGCCAAACCGGATCTCACGGCCAGAGAGATAATTCTTTCTTCTGAAACGATATACTTCAAGATTATTGATAAGAGGGAGCTGTTTGATAGACTTGGCCAGGCTCACACTTACCCGTTCATCTGCATCAAGTGCAAGGATCCATGAATTTGAGGCCCTGGAGGCACCGTAATTCCTTGAATGACCATAACCTTTCCAGCCTATCTCGAATACCCTTGCACCTTCAGCTTTGGCTAGAACAACGGTATTGTCCATGCTGCCACTGTCAACGATCACAATATCCTGCGCAACAAGTTTTGCTGACCTGATGCAGTCCACGATATTCTGCGCTTCGTTACGGGTGATGATTACTACAGACAGGCCATTCATTAATAATTCGTTTTTATTTTATTTTCCCGGACAAAGAAAAGACTTGTGATTTCATCTGCCAGGTTTCCGATCCTGTGATTGAAAATAAGCGCGATCATCCTTTTAAAAAAATGATCTTTTGTTCGGAACCTATGAGAACTTCCAACATGATTAGGAAATAATCCGGCTTGAAAATTTTACATGAACAAGTCCCTGCTGGGGAAAAAGCGGCTTTTTCCATAGCTGCTTAAACATTTTTCCCCTGGTACCCCAGCATTTCTTCTTCAATATAGCAATTCATACAAAACCAATCTTTCTTTTTGATAAGAAAAGTCAGTTTTTGTGGAAATACAGGATCCTACGCCCCGGCCAGAGCCAATCTGCCCTGGTATTTATTAAAAAATCAATATCTGTCTTCCATACAGGATCTTTGGAATGCCGGTTGATCAGGCAGAGGCGCAGGGCCCCTACCGTATGGAGCGGGTAGGGTGGTTGAGGGATCTTTACGATGGCTGGAATAAAAAAGACGGCCAGTAGCCGTCTTTTTAATATTTGATTATTTTTTTATTTCGCCCAGGTAAATTTTGCTTCCTTCACCAGGTCAGAACTGGTGCCGATCTGTACACGGAACTCTCCCGGCTCAGCGATCCATTTCAAATCTCCATTGAAGAATTTCAATTCTTCCGGTGTTATCGTAAAACTAACCTCCTTACTTTCTCCTTTCTTCAAAAAGATCTTCTGGAAACCCTTTAGTTTTTTAATTGGTTGCGTAATGGATGCAACCGGGTCAACAATATACATCTGCACCACTTCCTCACCATCATAATTACCGGTATTATTAACTGTTACGGTCGCAGTGATTTTTTCATTACCCTTCATCTGGTTTTTGCTGAGGCGCACATCACCATAACTGAAACTGGTATAACTCAATCCATATCCAAACTCAAACAATGGTTCATTGGATACATCCAGGTAGTTAGACCTGAACTTCTGCGTTTCCTTGGTCAGGTCCTGCGGACGGCCGGTTCTTTTATAATTATAATAAACCGGGATCTGTCCTACATTCCTGGGGAATGACATGGTGAGTTTGCCTGAAGGATTATAATTGCCAAACAACACATCCGCGATCGCATTGCCAGCCTCATGTCCCAGGTGCCATACCTGCAGAAGCGAAGTTGCGATTTCGTTTTCCCTTTCCAGTGTCAAAGGCCTTCCGCTCATCATCACGATCACCAATGGTTTTCCTGTTGCTTTCAATGCTTCCAGTAATTTACGCTGGCTTTCTGGCAGGGAAATATCCGAGCGGCTCGCTGCTTCACCACTGAGTTCAGAAGCTTCACCCACCACAGCCACAATTACATCAGCATTCGTTGCGGTTGTTACCGCATCTTTCAGCATCTGCTCGGGCGTACCCGGACCGAAATCCACTTTTTCTCCAAATACATTTGCTCTTTTGGCCAGCACGCTATCATCAGTGATATTGGCGCCTTTTGAATATACAATAGTAACGCCGCTGCCACCAACTGAACGCATGCCTTCCAGTACAGGAATGGATAAAGTATTGTCACCACTTACCGCCCATGTACCCAGCATATTGCTTTTATTATTGGCCAGTGGGCCGATCAAAGCAATTGTTCCTGTTTTTTTAAGAGGAAGTGTTTGGCTCTCATTTTTCAACAATACCATTGACTTCGTTGCGAATTCTCTTGCAGCCTGGCGTTTATCAGCACTCATCACTTCCTTTTCAGCTCTTTCAGGTTTGCAATAACGGAAAGGATCTTCAAACAATCCCAGTTTATATTTTGCTTCTAGAATGCGCCTGCAGGCCAGGTTGATCTGCGCCAGCGTAACCTTTCCTTCCTGTAATGATTTTTTGAGTGTAGTCAAAAATCCTTCTCCCACCATATCCATATCAGTGCCTGCCATCAGTGATTGCGCAGATACTGCCTGCAGGTCACCGCTTCCATGATCAATCATTTCATTGATGGAAGTATAGTCTGTTACCACGAATCCCTTAAAGCCCCATTGCTTGCGCAGCAGGTCTGTCAGTAACCATTTGTTTCCTGTTGCAGGCACACCATCAATCTCATTGAAAGAAGTCATGACACTTCCCACACCTGCATCAATTGCAGCTTTGTATGGTGGCAAATAATATTCATACATTTTGATACGGCTCATGTCTACCGTATTATAATCGCGGCCTCCTTCGGATGCACCATATAAAGCAAAATGTTTTACACAGGCCAGTAGGGTATTATCGGCGGATAAACTATTACCCTGGTAACCTTTCACCATGGCCTTTGCAATTTGCGACCCGAGATAGGGATCTTCACCAGAGCCTTCTGCCACGCGGCCCCAGCGCGGATCACGGGCAATGTCCACCATGGGTGAGAACGTCCAGCTCAGGCCATCTGCCGTGGCTTCAAGCGCCGCAGTCCTTGCGGTTCTTTCAATCATGTTCATATCCCAGCTTGTTGAAAGTCCAAGTGGAATGGGAAAGGTGGTTTTATAGCCATGGATAATGTCTGAGCCAAACAACAGCGGGATTTTGAGGCGGCTTCCGTTCACGGCAAGCTCCTGGGCCTTCTTTACCTTATCTACACCTATCACTCCGAATAGTCCGCCTACCTTGCCTGATTTAATCTTTGATTCCACATCTGGATTGACTACTGCACCAGTGGCGATACCACCTCCCGGTGTTAAAAGGTTTAACTGCCCGATCTTTTCATCCAGTGTCATTTTACTCATCAGCGTGTTGATGAAGCTGTTCATCTTCGCATCATTCGACTGCGCGGCCAACTGATACGAAATGAATAACATAAGGCCTAACAAAATTTTTTTCATCATGTTTATTTTATTTGGTCAACAACTCTTGTTTTAGTTTTTGATTTTGTTTCCTTTTCTTTTTTTTAGTAAGTACATAGGGTTCAACCAGCTCACCCCAAATAGCATAACCCTTCGCGTTCATGTGCAGGTTGTCCGAAACAAACAGGCTGGCGTCAGGGTTTCCGTTGGCATCCAGCATCGGGTCCCATACATTAATGAAGTCTGTATGCTTTTCTGTCTCCAGGAATGCTTTGATTAACCTGTTGCTCTCCACCATCCTTTCTCTCATATGCCAGCGCGATGGACTGGGTTTGATAGATATGAAAGTAATGGGAAGCCCGGGATATTGTTCCCTGATATCAGAAAACCATTTTTTAAAACGCTTCAAAACCATATCAGCAGTTACAGTATCAGATGAAGCAATATCATTTTCGCCGCAATAGATCACCACCTGCTTCGGTTTATAACGAAGTACTGTTTCATTTTCATAGCGTATCATGTCTGGAAGACTGGATCCACCAAAGCCGCGGTTGATCAGCGTAAGTGCAGGAAATGAATCTTTCAATCCTTTCCATAAACGGATGGAAGAACTACCGGTGAATACCACGGGGTGGGCAGGAGGATTTACCAGGCTGTCTGCCTTATTAAATGCATTGATTTCAGTCCAGAAAGGTGGTTGCTGTGCTTTCAGCCCGGTCCCAGCCAGCCATGCGAAACATAACAATAGTAATTTCATTTTCATCATCATTCTGCTTTTAATACGGTGGTTCTTTCCGAGACCCCGTTTTCATTGATTGATTCAATCTGGAAATAGTAGGGTTTCTGGCTGTCCATGGATTTCATCCAGTATTCATTATTGCTGTGCACCATGATGCAGGTATACAATTTATCAGGATGCGTTCCATAATAAATATTGTAGGCAAAGGCATTGTCAACCGGTTTCCACTTAATAAAAGCGCTGCGCTTGTCTTTTTCCGTGCGTAATACAATAAAGCCCTCAACTTTGTCCGGGTTCTGATCATTGCCATGACCGAATACCCTTAAACCACTAATGGCAAATTTACCGGTTGGCATCTGAACATTTTCCATACGGATATACCGGGCCTGTACCGGCCTGGCCAGTTCAACGTAATCATGGGGCACATCCGTTCGGTTCTTGCTCTTGTCAACCAGCAGCGTCCAATTTTTACCATCCACTGAATAATACAGAGCATACTGATGGTACTGGTCGTTGATTTTTCCAAGGCGGTTGGCATCTACATCCTGGTCGGCATAGTTGATCTGGATGGCATTGACTCTTGAAACATTACCAAGATCTGTTTCAATCCATTCCCCCGCCTTACCGGTTGCTGCGCTCCAGTAAGTTTTCGTTAGTTCATCAACCGCGCCATTGGGAAGATAGCCTCCATAAGTAGAGGAAACTTTTACGGGTTTGTTATAATTCAGCAGCATCCAGCCGGTGAAATATCTCGAGGTTTTATAATCATTCGGTTTTCTTTTGTCCACTGCCGCGGGAATATAATGAGGATAATCTCCAAAACTGGTATTGCACCACATATTGCCATCCTTGTCAAAACCTGTGGGCCACATGGCGATCCTTCTTTCAAAAGTATTTTTCACCGAAACAACTGTTGTAGCCACATGCCACCAGTTATAATCATTATCATGAAAGGTGGCACCATGTCCGGCGCCGCGTACAAACCCGCCCAGTTTCATGCTCAAAGGATCTGATTGGGCAGTGAAAGGTCCAAGCGGACCATCACCTACCAGCAGGCCATCGGCATAACCACTGAATTCTGTTCCGGGTGCTCCGTACTGCAGGTAATATTTGCCTTTGTACTTGGTCATATGCGAACCCTCAATGAAGGGATCAAGAAAGGTATTGTCCATATGTTCGCCAAACCTTTGCCAACCATACCTCCAGTGCTCCAGCACATACATTTCCTTGCGGGTGCCTTTGGGCTGCATGGTTCTCCTGTCTAGTTCAACACCATACATGGGATAGCGGTTGCTGCTGCCATTGTACATGTAAAATTTGCCGTCACTGTCGGTGAAGAAAGAAGGATCCCATCCGCCAATATCAAAAGAATCTACCAATGGTTTCCATTCATTTGCTTTTGGATTGGTGCTCATCCAGATGGAAAAATTATTGGTATAGGTGGATCCAAAAACGATCATGGTGTCACCAATGATGCCAACGCCAGGCGCGCAAAGTTCATCATAGGTGCCGGTATTCCAGGGACGCAGGAATTTTTTTGAAATAAATTTCCAGTTGAGCAGGTCACTGCTCCACCAATAACCCCACTGGTTGGTGCTGAACAGGTAAAAATCACCTTTGTAATTCACGATAACAGGATCCGCGGTAGCCCGGTGCCTGCCCCAGTTGGCAAAATTGGGAATAGGGGTATAGCCATAATCAAGGTTGAGGGGATTGCAGTAAGTTTTCTGTTGCGCATCAGCTGTGAATGTTGATACAAGCAGCAGGAATGCAATGATAAAGGATGGTTTGTTCATGAACTTGATTTGCGGTTGAATATGATTTCTTTATTTATTTCCCTAAACGGCTGGCTGGCAAGCTTAGACTTTAAAATTACGGGCAGCAAAGTGCACCTGGTATGATTTATTTCATGCTCATTATTTTACCGGAATGAGTAATGCGTTATTAATGGTGAAGCGGTGACCGGGATCGATCATCCACTCATTGATATAGGGTGAGAAAGTGCTTACACTAACCCTTCCTTTTTTATAATCCAGGTCAATGATCCTTAGCCAGCCATTGCCTCCTTTTACAGAACCTTTTACACCGGGCTGGTAATTGGCCAGCATCTGGTAAACAGGGAGGCCCGCATCATTGATGCTCACCAGGGTACCAACACCCGTGTTGAGTACATGACCGGAAAATACAAAACGAATGTTGGAATGTTTCCTCACCAGTTTGTTCCAGATCTGTTCTCCATCATTTACGCTGCTGTCACCCCTGTCCCTGCCCACACCATAAGCCTGCGGCCTCCAGTTATCGCCAGGTCCCTGGCGGGTACTGTCGAAGTACATGTAACTATGTGTATTCAGAATTACAAGATGGTCTGGGTGCCGGCCAGCAATTTCACTGGCCCAGTTGAGCACGGCATCACGGGGACCAAATTCGAGGGTGAGCACCAGCCATTGAAGCTTTCCTTTCTTCAACAGGTAATAAGCATTATCCGTTTTACCTTCTTCAAAACTTCCAGCATAAGCAGGCAGGGAGGATTGTTTGTTGAAAGGGAAGTACTGGTTGTACTTTCTGGTATTTCTTACATCAGCGAATTTTCCATCCGTGCTGCCCATGTCATGATTGCCAAGTGCCAGCACATAGGGTACCTGGTGATCGAGTTTTTGAAAAGCCGATTGTACCACCTTCCATTCCTTATCATTATTGTTTTGAGTGAGATCACCCTGTTGCAGTACGAGATCAATATTCTTTTTTTCACGCAGGATATAATTGATCTGCGAATCCAGCACTTCAGGAAAACTTTCAGCGTAAGCCTGGGTATCAGGCAGCAGCACCCAGCGGGCTGTATGCTTCGACGCACTGCAGGATAACAGGATGAAAGCAAAAAAAATAAATGACCATTTCAACATTCCGGGTATTTTAAATTTTTGCCTGATGTTGCTTAACTATTCAGTCAGGTATTACTGGTCCATCGACCCTGTACTGCAAATAGGCCATCAGGTAAATGAAAAAAACAAAACTCAGCGCGGCCAGGAAAAAATGTAGCATGTATTTCCTCACCTTTGCCCAATCTTCCTTTGTAGCTCCTTTTTCTTCATCGAATACGTACCAGCCGTATTTGCCTGTCACCTTGACCAACCGCAAAACATTTACTATCATAACCGCGGCATGAGCCGGGAAGATGATGAGTGAAAGAACATAGATCATTTCAAATAAGGAGCAGTAAAACCAAGTTTTTTTAATCCCTGCTGGATCTCAGGAGCACTCGTAAATAATTTCCACAACAATTGTGAACGGTGGTTCTCCATCATTACCACAATAGGTCCCTGGTCAATGGCTAGATATCTTTTTGGATACCAGTTATCTGTTTCACTGAAGGCATCATAGAATCCATAGGTTCCGAATAAACGGTCCTTATGATTTTTATACCAGTTGGTCATCGCCTGCATACTTTCTTTTGGAGTATAAGGCATGGATGAAAGGGCAGCAGTGGGAGAGATCACACCCAGGTCACGACTTTCCGCAGGCGCATGGCCTGCATAACCTTTTACTGAATAACTGGAAGTCAATCCCCAGCTACCCGGGCCATAACCCTTGAAGTTATTTGGATTGGTGACACACCATTGGTAATTAATCAACGCCTGGTTTACATTTTCCTGCCAGTAATCGGCATACTGGTCTTTCAGGCCCCTCGGATCCAGTCCCAGGTAGGAATAATGCGCCCAGAACAGCGGACCCCCGTTGGGCACATCACCCTGGTGATCTAACTGTAAGGTGTATCCGAATTTTTCATACTGTTTTTTAATCTTACCATTTTCCGCCCATCCTTCATGGTACACTTCTGCCGGAACGCCATGCGTAGGAGAGGAGGCTGCCAGCACATACATGATGAGACATTCATTATAACCACGCACAGGAAAATTCATTTCCCAGCCATAGTTGGGACTCCAGTGCCAGTACAAAACATTTTTACCGTTCCGGTACCAGTTGAAATCAACTTCTTTCCAAAGCTGGTCCGCCTTAGCGGCCAATGCTTTTTCCCTTTCATTGCCATCTTTGAAATACTGCCTTACACATAATAATCCCTGCAGCATGAATGAGGTTTCCACAAGATCACCTCCGTCATCTTTCCGACTGAAAGGTTTTACTTTCCCGGTTTCTCCATACCACCAGTGTGGCCAGGCTCCATGAAAGCGGTCTGCCGTTTCTAAAAATTTCGTGATCCTTTCGAGTCGTTCTACACCTTGCTCTCTAGTGATATAATTTCTTTCTATGCCTACAAGTATCGCCATAACACCAAAGCCGCCGCCTCCGCTGGTGATCACTGACTGGTCATTCTGCGGGTAAACACCATCCATGTGCACTCTTTCTCTTGCAAGACCGCTGTTGGGTTCAGCGCCTTCCCAGAAATAATTGAAGGTGCTCTTCATTACTTCATCATAAATATTTTTTGTCTCTGCATCAGGAAATTGGTTGTCCTGGGTTTTTTTCGAACTGCCACAACCAGGGTTAAGCAGGCAAATGATAGCAGCAAGGAGGAAAAGATTTCTCATCATAATCTATTTTTAAAAATGTGGACTTTGAAAACCCAGGTTTTGCATACCTGTTTTGATTTCAGGACAACTCATGAACAGATCCCATAACAAACCACTTCTGTAATTTTCCATCATCACGATAATAGGTCCCTGGTCAATGGCCAGGTAAGAATCCGCGAACCAGGCATCTTTTAAGCTGAAAGCATCCTTGAAACCATAATCACCCCAGAGTTTATCACCTAGCTTATAATAAAAGAATTTCAACGCTTTCATGGATTCAACTGGTGTGTATGGAAAAGAAGAAAGGGCTGCCGTTGGCGCAATTACACCCACATCATTGGTTGGTGAACTTGCCGTATATCCATTGGGAATATCACTGGCAGTCAGGCCCCAGCACTGGTCACTGTAACCAAAATGATTGGCAGGATTTGCCTTGCAGTATTCATAATTAATGCGGGCATGATTTGTATTCTGCGTTTTATAATTGGCATAGGCATCCACCAGGTTATTAGGATCAATACCCATGAAAGAATAATGCGTGAAAAATAATGGTCCGCCCAATTGCTGGCCCAGTGGCAATTGTATGCCGTAGTAAGTATTGCCATTGATGATGCCTCCATTTCTTGCCCAGCCATTATCATAAACAATCTTGGGAATGGAATGGGTGGGAGAAGAAGCAGCCAGCACATAGGTCATTAATGCTTCGTTCCAGCCACGGATCGGCAGGTTCATTTCCCAGTTGTAGTTGGGACTCCAGTGCCAGTACAAAACGTTCTCACCATTTTTTCGAAACCAGTCCCATTCCACCCCCTGCCAGATAGCATTGATATCATTTCGTAAATTGGTTTCAGCGGCATCGGCACCATTAAAATATTGCCGGGCAGTTAGAAGACCCTGCATGAGGAATGAAGTTTCTACCAGGTCTGCTCCATTATCTTTTGTGCTGAATGGTTGCACTGCACCTGTGGTTCCATTCAGCCAGTGCGAATAGGCGCCATGAAACCGTTGTGCTGAATTTTTCAGAAATCCAACAATGGTTTGCATGCGTGCGAGGCCCTGTTGCCTGGTTATGAAGTTGCGGTGAATTCCGGTCACGATGGCCATGATCCCAAAACCGGAACCGCCCGTGGTAACTGTTTCACCGGAAGTGTTTCTTTCTCTTGCCAGTCCGCTTACCGGGTGACCAAAATCCCAGAAGTATTTGAAGGTCTGTTCCTGCACTTTGGTAAGCAAGGCTTCGTCAGAGATCTGAGGGAATTTATCGGTGGAGTCAATTTTTGTATTGAGGTTGATGCTGATGGCCGTTTGTAATGAACCACCCTCTTTTGATTTTAAAGAAGTGGAAACGGAAAGAATGTATTGGGTAAGGGCCGCTAAAGGCGATGATGGTTGTATGACGATGGTGCTGTCATTATTCTCCAGTGATGATGTATAACTCACATCCCCACCGGTTCTGCGTCTAAGGGTAACAGCACCAGCGATGGAGGCCTGGTCAATCTTTGTGGAGAAAGATAATTTTACCTGAGGGGTAAAGCTTGTATTGTAATAGGTAAAGCCACTGAAAACACCATCCACTTTCAGAGCCATAAAACTGTAGGAAGCCGGTGGAGGCGGCGGAGGGGGGGCCGGGGGGGCGGATTTCTTGCATGAAAAACCAAGTACCAGGATAAAGATTGCAAAAGGATAAAATGATTTCATGCGAAACTCTTTGTAGGTAAGGGTGTGTGAAAAAGAAAAAAGGGTTGCCAACCTCTAAGCTGGCAACCCCATGAAAGCTTTGGGGCTTACCTGCCTAATGCTTCCAATTTGAAAAGAGAATTGATATCTGAATCTGTTAAAGCCTTGTTGAAGATCCTGAATTCATCGAGCATGCCTGTATAGTTCAGCATCCATCCATCAGGATTACTCCAGGGAGTTCCGAGGTGTTGCTGGAAACCACCGATGATGAGTTTTGATACGTCTACAAAATTCAGAGCGCCTAATGGATTAGCACCATTTACCCTGTCCACCATGCTGGCAGGCAGGCTTCTTTTTACACCATTCAGGTATACATTGAATTTTGAATTAGTGGCATTGTAGGAAAATGCAAGATGTTTCCAGGCACCATACATATCGGGTAAACGGTTATTGTTGGTGAGTTCAGCCCATTGTCCGTTAAAGTGAAACTTCACCAGCATGGAATCAGAGGTTGTGTTATTGCCTTCGATCAGCATGAACATATTTCCCCAGAAATCACTGGTGCGGGGCAGCATAAAAACTGACTGTGCGCCACCATCATGTTTCTGTGTGTTGATCCACATGGTAACCGTAAAACTTTCCAGGTCGGTGATACCAGTTCCTGGTGTGGGATAAGAGATAAAGCCATTGGTAGCCCCTTTCATGGCCTGGCCTTTGCGGCCGGGAACGAAAGTGACATTGGTTGCCGTCCCATTCAGACTGTTGACACTGTCAATGGGACTTCCGTCAAAAGACCATTTAGCAACTAAAGCGCCCGGCTCAATTTCGCTGGAGCTGGAATAACCTCCAATAGGTTTGATAGGCGCATAATCATTGATGCCATCTTTATCCTGGCAGGAAAATAATGTAGCGCTTAGCAGCACTGCACCAACGGCGCTCCGGATTTTATTATTGAATTGTTTCATAAAAACTTTTTTTAGTTGTTATTAATAACCGGGGTTTTGTGTGAGTACACCTGCACTCAGGTCAATCTGGTTTTGTGGAATAGGCATGAGTTCATTTTTACCTGCCTGGAAACCTTTTGGTCCGAATACCTGTGCACCGCGGCCCTGCCTGATCACATCAAAGAAACGGTCGAACTCCATAGCCAGTTCCACCCTTCTTTCATGCCAGATGGCAGCACGCAACTGCGCCTGGTCGTTGGTAGTTACATCAGGTAGAATGGCAGGATTACCGTCTCTTGCTCTTTCCCTTACTTTATTCAATGAAAGTTTTGCCTGTGTAGGATTGTTCAATTCATTGGCTGCTTCAGCATTCATCAGCAATACTTCCGCGAAACGGATCACGCGGATGTTCTGGTCAGCACCTTCGGTAAATCCAGATTGCCAGTAAGTAGAAGGCACGTATGATTTCTGATTATACCTTGGATTATCACCTGTTGGCGGCACAACATCTCCCTGTGGTGTGGTTTCACCCCTGAAGATGATGGTTGCATCTCTTCTTGGATCATCTGCTTCGAATGCATTCACCAGTTCAATCGTTGGAACATGAAAGCCCCATCCTCCCCAGTTGATGCCTCTTACTCCCTGAACCTGTGAGTACTGGCTGTTAGATGCGCCGGGAATACTTGGTAATTTTTGCGCCTGGATCTCGAAGATAGATTCCTGGTTATTTTCATTGGGGATCCTGAACTGTCCTTCAAAACTTGGAAACAGGGAATAACCCATGCCAATCACCTGGTTGGTGAGAGCCAGCACCTGTGGCCATTTCTGCTGGTACATGGAAACCTTGGCATGCAACGACAATGCGGCGCCTTTAGTAGCACGGCCTACATCAGCAGGTCCATAAGCCTGGGGTAACACAGCCGCAGCATCTGTCAGATCCTGCTCAATGGCTGCATACACTTCTTCTTTGGTTGCTCTTGGCAGGTTGTATTCTTCAGGAGTCTGGGGCAGCCTCAGTCTGAGTGGTACACCACCGAAAGCACGAACCAGCCTGAAATAATTATACGCCCTGATGAATTTCGCCTCAGCGATGTAACGGTTCTTCAATGTCGCATCCATGGTGATACCAGGTATGTTGTCGATCACCTGGTTGGCCAGGTTGATGGAGCGGTACTGTCCCAGCCAGAAATCATTTACCTGTCCTTCCGTGGAAGTATGGGTGAAATTATCGAAGTTGTTCATGAAGGTGGCATCACCCGGACTACTTCCTTTTTCAACTTCATCTGATCCCATGCTTTCAATAGCGATAGGTGCAAAGGCAACCATTTCCCAGGAGCGCAGGTTTCCATACATGGCATTCACTGCTTCAGTGGCATCCTGTTGGGTAGCCCAGAACTGTTGTCCTGGTTGCTGTGCCTGTGGCGGCACTTCCAGGAAAGATTTTTTACAACCTGTCTGCGACACCAGGGCGACTGTGAGCGCAATGGCCGCGGTATTTTTTATGTATTTATGAATTTTCATGATCTAATTATTCAATAGTTTAAAAACTAACATTCACACCAAAATTATAAGTAGCGGAAAGCGGGTAGATGCCATTATCAATACCAGCGTTGATCGGGCTGCCACCTGAGATTTCAGGAGTGAAGCCGGTATAACTGAAGAAATTGAAGGCATTCTGCGCGTTCAGGTAGAAACGTACCCTGCTCAGGCTCCATCTTTGAGTAAGATTGGTTGGCAAAGTATAACCCAACTGCAGGTTCCTGATCCTGAAATAGCTTCCATCTTCCACATACCATGAATTGGGAATGTAGTTAGTTCCGCCACCAATGTTGGCGGAAGGATATTCATTGGAAGAATTGGCTCCATTCCAGCGGTTGTCATAAAAATCTTTACTGAAATTTTCAGAACCAAAACGAAGTCCTTTGTTGGCATTATAAACTTCCACGCCGGATACTCCCTGCAGGTCGACGGTAAGGTCGAACTGGCGGTAAGTGAAATTGGTATTCAGACCGTAATTGTACTTAGGAATAGGATTACCCAATACCACCCTGTCCTTCGCATCAATGATGCCATCCTTGTTGGTATCAACATACCTGAAATCCCCAGGCTTTGCATTTGGCTGCGCAGATCCTGCAACTTCTGCAGGTGTCTGGAACACTCCGGCAACCTGCAAACCAAAGAACTGCCCGATAGGCTGGCCTGCAATAGTTCTTGTACTCAATTGTCCCCCTGTTGCAGCAGCTCCGCCACCGAAGATGGGATTGTTACCGGTAACAACACTCAACACTTTGTTGTTGTTGGCGCTGAAATTACCATTGATGGAATAATTCACACGGCTGTTGATGTTGTCAGACCAGCCAAGAGAAAATTCCCAGCCGGAATTCTCGAAATCAGCCTGGTTGCCACGGATCGAACTTCCGGCCAGACCAAGAGAACCAATTACAGGAATGTCGAAGATCGCCTGTTCTGTTTTCCTGTTATACCAGTCAATTTCGAAATGAAGTCTCCTGCGCATCAGGTCACCTTCAATACCAATGTTGGTACCAACACCTCTTTCCCAATAGATCACCGGGGGAACAATGCTGGTGATGCTGGCTCCTGGAGCAGGTTGTCCGCCGAAAATGGCAGTGAAACCGGCTTTGCGGTCAACCAGTTGTACAGCAAGGTTGGCAGGAACAGCGGCATTACCTACTTTACCCCAGCTACCTCTCAGTTTCAAATAATCAAACACACCCTGGTCGGCCATGAAGTTCTCATCTGAGATCACCCAGCCGGCGCCAATGGAAGGGAAATAACCCCAGCGCTCATCACCAATGAACTTGGAAGAACCATCAGCTCTCAGGGATGCTGTAAGCAGGTAGCGGTTCATAAATGAATAGTTCAATCTTCCGAAATAAGAAGCATAAGTGGCCAGGTCACCACCGTCAGAAACTGTTCTTGGATTGGCAGTGGTATTAGGTCCGAGGCTCAGGTAAAGATCACCATCACTTGTTCTTGGAACATTATCTGCTGTGGCGCTGATGTTGTAAGATTTATAACGCTGTGCAGACTGGCCCAATAAGAATTTGAAGGTGTGATCTCCCACATTCTGGTCAAAGGTCAGCGTGTTCTCAAGGATCCAGTTACGTACCTGCGCTCTTGATACGGAAAGCTTGCTGATATTATTGAACTGGATGGTATTTCCCTGCGCTGAAGTGTAAACAGGATTGTAGTTCAGCACTTCACCTTCTCCAAATTCACCACCGAAGCTGCTGCGGAAATTCAGGTTTTTGTGGAAACGGATTTCTCCAAAAACATTTCCTGTTGCCCTGTAGTTCTTCGAGGTCTGGTCAAAGAAATCCAATTGGATCTGGGGGTTATTAGTAGAGTTTCCGATTGGATAATCAGCGGGGTCACCATATGTGCCATCAGCATAACGTACAGGCACAACCGGAGCGGCTGTCCATGCTTTATAGAAAAGTCCGCCAGGAATATCATTTGATTTGCTGCCTTCCAACACAGTGGTATAACCCAGTTTCAGGAAGCGGGCTACGTTGAATTCATTCTGCAGCCTGGCCGTGATCCTGTCGTACACATGACCTTTCACAATACCTTCCTGCTTCAGATAACCCAGTGAGAAATTAAAAGTGGAACGCTCGGAACCACCACCTATGGAAATATGATGGTTGGTGATGAGTGCGTTTCTCAGGATCACATCAAACCAGTTAGTGCCTTCACCAAAAGAGGCAGGATCGCCGAAAGGTGCAGGGTTGTTGTTGGCAACATTCATTTCATTGATCAATGTTGCATATTCAGTGGCATTGGCCATTTCAACCTGGTTGGTCACACGCTGTACACCTACGTATCCACTGTAATTCACAGTTGTCTTTCCCCTTCCTTTTTTTGTGGTGATGAGTACAACACCATTGGCGGCACGCACCCCATAGATCGCTTCACTTGATGCATCTTTCAATACACTGATGGATTCAATGTCGGCCGGGTTAAGGAAGCTGATATCATCAAACCAAACCCCGTCCACCACGTATAAAGGATTGGGATTTCCGTAAACGCTACCCACGCCGCGGATGCGGATCTGTGGTGAAGCACCCGGAGCACCTGAGTTGGTGATCTGCACCCCGGCAATTTTTCCTTGTAGGGCACTGATTGGATTGATGGAAGCCTGCTTGGCAATCTCATCACCTTTGATCTGACCGATGGAACCCGTTACATCAACTTTACGCTGGGTTCCATAACCTACCACAACAATATTATCCATTTGCGAAGCAGAGCTTTGCAGGGTGATGGTGAGGTTGGTCTGGCTGCCTACCGTGATCTCCTGCGTGGCGTAACCAATGGAACTGATGATAAGAACAGTGTTCTCATCAGGTACGGTCAGTGAGAAATTTCCGTCAGCATCGGTAGTTGTACCTGTATTGGTACCGCGTATTGAAACGGAAACACCCTGCAGAGGTTCACCTGCGGGACCCGTGATGCGGCCTGTTACCCTGATGTCTCGGAAGGCTTCCATATTGCGGCCTGCGGCTTTTAAAACGATCAGGTTATTGTTTAGGATCTTGTAGCTGATGCCATTGGAGGCAAGCAGCTTTTCCAGGACTGTATTGATGTCGGCATCCCGTACGATAAGATCAATCTTAGGTTTGTTGGCAATCACCGATTCGTTATACAGGAAATGATAATTAGTTTTTCTCTCGATAATGTTCAGCGCTTTTTTCAGCTCGGTCGACTGGATGTTCACAGTGATTCTGTCCTGTGAATAAGTCCGGGCTGCTACCTGCAGGCAGGCAAGAATGATGAACAGGAAGGTGAGCTTCATCATCCTGATCTCCTTCAGGTAAAAGAGCTGTTTGATACTGGCAGTTTCATTTTCTCTTTTCATACTATTTGTTATGTGGTTAATAATGGTAAACGATCTTCTGTTTTTCTCTTAGCATGTTTTAAGTGGTGTTGGTGAACATAGAATGACTGGTTTTATTCAGTTATAATAATGGTATTTGATTTATTGGTGAATTTGAAATGTGTGGTCATCTGCAGGATCTCCAGTGCTTCCTGTATGGTTTCCCGGGTAAATGTGCCGCTCAGTCTTTCGCCTGCTATTTTATCGCTTGTGAAACTGATGTCCACCCCGTACCACCTTTCCATTTTCACAGCCAGCTCTTCAAACGAATCGTCCTGGAATACCAGTTTGTTTTCCACCCAGGAAGTTTCGATGATGGTATTGTCTTCCAGGTGCGTAAGACTGCTCAACACTACTATGGGTGTTTTTTTATCAGAAACGCTGCTCACGGATGTTGGAGCCTGGTTGGCAACGATGAGCTTCTCGTTTGGTTTCAGTATAAATTTTTCACCAGGCCGCCGGTCCATGGTGATCTCTACTTCACCCCTGACGAGGCTGGTCTCGGTTGTCTTATCATTGGGGTAGGATTTTACATTAAACGCAGTTCCCAACACTTTGATCTGAACTCCATTGGCCTGGATCTCAAAAGGCAGACGCCCTTTTTTTACGTCGAAAAAAGCTTCACCGCTCAGGGTGGTGCTCCTGTTGCTGATACCAAACTGCTCATTATAGGTGAGCCTGCTGCCGGCATTCAGCCAGACTACAGTACTATCGGGTAATACCATCTGGATGCGGTCGCCCATGCGGGTTGAGACCTCTCCTTTAAATTTTTCCTGGTTGAGCACGAGGGCCTGCGGATTGTTTTCTTTTCCCTGGTATAGAAAATAGGAAGTAATCAATAAGAGAAATGCTGCGACAACTGCGATCACGAGCCTGCTTCGCGATCTTCTTTTTACGGCCGGAAGGGAATACATGCTCAGGGGGGATTCCAGTTCAGGGAGATAGATGCCCTGTTTGCCCATAGTATTGAGGTGAAGCTGGAAGGCCAGTTCCGCATCTTCATTGGAAACAAGCCGGGCATCATGTTGCCAAAGCTGGCCGACCTGTTCCGCCGAATAGGCCAACTCTGGATTTTCTTTAAGGAGCTGCTCCAGTTCCAAAATTTCTTCGGGCAGGGCTTCTCCGGCCAGTTTTTTAGAAAGCAGGTTCCAAAATCTGTTTTGTAGCATAGCAGTATGGTGGAAGGACAAAGGAAGGGAGGAGATACCCCTAAAACAAGGAGAAATTTTTTTTGCGGATGGAATCCTCCGGGTTGAAGCCTGCGGCTTCGATTTTTACCGCCAAGAAAGTAGGGGCAGAAGGAAGTTTTAGAGGTGTGGTTTTCTTATGCTACTATGATATTCAAATTTTCTCCAAGATTTCTTGCGTTTCACTAGCAGTAGCTTTAGCGAAGGCTGGCCCTTCTTTCTTGGCGGTAAAATCCTTTGACAGGACAAGAGTTTTGGTTTAGATTTGAGTTACGATTGCTGAAATGATCCATTCCTCCCTTGTTAATAAGCTGATCAACCGCATAGCGCTGTATGACGATGCACCGGCGTACAAGGAACTCTTTTTGCTTTATCATTCCAGGCTTGTTGCCTTTTCCCAAAGTATCACGCATAACAGGGAAACTGCCGAAGAAGTGGTATCTGATGTTTTCCTGAAAATCTGGAGCAACCGTAATGCCTTATCCAGGATTGAAAATTTTCATTTATACATTTATATCATCACGAAAAATCTTTCCATCAACCGTTTGCTGAAGCAGAAAAAGGAAAAAACCTTTTCAATTGATGATGCCGTGGTGGAGTTCCGGAGCATTTATCTCGACCCGGAGCAAATGATGATGACTGCTGAAATGTTTAAAAAGATTCGGCAGGCTATTGGCCAACTCCCCCCAAGATGCCAGTTGATCTTTAAGCTGGTGAAAGAAGATGGGTTAAAATACCGTGAAGTGGCGGAGCTGCTCAATCTTTCTGTCAAGACCATCGAAAACCAGATGACCATCGCATTGAAAAAGATCGGCCAGTCGATTCATTTCAGGCTGGGGAAGACGGCGATGAATTGAGCTATTAGCCAATGGCCATTGGCTAATGGCTTTCTACAATCCATGCTTTTCCTCATTCTCTCCGCAGGCATCATACATTTTGGTATTATAAATAGATCTTGTACAGGTAGTGGAGCAGTTCTTATACCAGACATTCCAAAATTTACCCGCGGTAAATTCTTTTACAACTGATGCTCCGGGAGCCAACTCAATACTGTGAATAGGATTCACTGGTTCGTACTGTGAATTCAAAGAATAGGCGGTTACCACTTTCAGGGGAACAGTGCCGGTATTGGTATAAGTGACTTTGGTTGTATTCGCATCTTCACAGGTTTCTGCTTCCTCTTCCATATTTTTCAGGCAGGAGGTGGTAAGGGTGGTAAGTGCGATAGAAAGAAAAGCCAGTTTAATGAATTTCATTTTGAATGGTTTGAATAGTGATATTGGAACATCGCCATATCATCAAAATGTCATCAGTTTTTTTACCGCAGAGAAAACCAGCCTTCGCTAAAGCTATGGCTGGCGAAGAAAGGAGATAGTGCAGAGTTTGATGAATGTAGTGTCATCATGTGCGAGTTTTTCTCGCAGCTCGCAGCTAACAGCTCGTAGCTAGCAGCTAGTAGCTAGTAGCTAGCAGCTAGAAGCCTGCAGCTAGTAGTTAGAAGCTTGCCTGCTCCATCCAGTCATAATGCGCCTTGCTGTTTGATTCCTTTCCCAGGGAAGTTGCATACAATCCAAATACACAGCCTACAAATCCACCGGCGGTTTTCGTACTCAGGAAACGGGCATCAGCATCTTTAAGGTCCTTCCAGTTATTCTCTGTTGAATAACTGAACTTGTAAACATCACCTTCGGCCCTGATGCGAAGTTGCACTTTCATGTTCACGGAATAAATCTCATCTGAGTCCAGCAGTTCCATATCACCTGTGGCTGTTGATTTATAGAGTTGGATGACCGGTTTTCCATCATTCAGTGATTTACAGAGATAATAAAAATGATTTTCACTCTGGAAGATCACCAGTCCCGCTTTTTCATTTTCGGCTTTCGGAATAAAATCCATCAGCGTGGTTACAATGGTATGATGGCTTTGCTGGCGCAGTCCGATGAAGGAAGGATTTTCTTTTCCGCTCACCGTTTCAGGACGGAGCTTCAAAGAGACCTGTCCCCGTTTTTCAATTTTACCATGCCAGTTCTCTTCAGGCGTTCTCAGGTAAATAAAACGGTGATCCAGTGGCTTGTTTGAAAAATCATACCGGAAGGTTGCCCTGCTGTCGAAAGGATTCACTGCCGGTTTTTTATCGGGCATAGGCAAAGGGTAATGGTATTGAACCAGTTCATCTCCCTTGGTAATGATGGGCCATTCATTTTCCCAGCGTACCGGTGCCAGGAAAGTTTCCCTGCCAATATTGAAGTGATTATCATCATAAGGCCTGCAGGCTAAGAACACAGCATACCATTTGCCATCCGGTGTTTCCACCAGGTCCGCATGCCCTGCTGTAGTAATAGGATCTTTTCTTTTTGGATCCAGGTGACGCTGGGTCAGTATGGGATTGCCTTCATAAGGGATATAGGGTCCATACACATTCTTACTTCTGAATACTACTTCGGAATGATTGTCTCCTGTACCACCTTCCGCGCAAAGCAGGTAATACCAGTCGTTTATATTGTAGATATGCGGACCTTCAATCCAGACTGGTTTTTTGGAAATATCCGTTCCTCCATTGATCACCAGTCTTTCTTCACCGCTCACCTTGAGATTTTTATAATCGAAATCATACATGCGAATTGTGCGGTGCCCGTCCCATAAAGATTTATTACCCGGTGGTATGCTGTTGTAAATAATGTATGCCTTATCATCCTCATCAAAAAACAGTGAAGGATCAATACCATCCACTTCTTTCAACCATACCGGGTTGCTCCAGGGACCTGCAGGGTCCTTCGCCGTAATCACAAAGTTGCCGCCTTTATCAATGAGCGTGCAAACGATATAGAATACTCCTTTATGGTAGGAAATGGCTGGCGCGAACAGCCCCCTCGAGACCCCTGCACCCATGGTGTTCAGTTGTTCCGGGCGGTCCATTGCATTACCGATTTGCTTCCAGCTCACCAGGTCTTTGCTGTGGAAAATGGGAAGTCCCGGGAAATAGGAAAAAGAGGAATTAACGATATAATAATCATCACCTGCCCGGCAAATGCTGGGATCGGGATAAAACCCGGAAAGGATTGGGTTGGAATACGTTTCCTGCTGTGCGTGCATGTTCATGCTAAACAGCAAACAAATAATCAACCAACATTTTTTCATAATCGGTCCGGTTTATAACCTGATGGTTTTTTCAATGACTGTATTTTGTTTCTTTTCTTTTTCACCTGGTTGCGCACCTCCTACAGCTACCTGCACATTTCCTTTAAGCAACTGCGGCTGGCCCTTATCATCCATGATGGAAAGATCAACAGGTGAAAGTATAAAACTTACTGTTTTGTTTTCGCCTGCCTTCAGAAATATACGCTGGAAACCCCGTAGTGAGCGCTGCAAACCGGTTTTATGACCTGCCCGTGATACATAGAGCTGCACCACCTCTTCTCCATCCATTTCTCCTGTATTGGAAACTTTCACGCTAACGGTATAATGATTTTTCTTACCAGCAACGTTTTTCAATTCCATTTGATCATACTGGTACTGCGTATAACTTAAACCATGTCCAAACCCATACAAAGGTTTGCCTTTGAAATAGCGGTAGGTTCTTCCCTTCATTTCATAGCTGTTGAAATCGGGAAGATCCTTGTCGCTTGCATAGAAGGTAAGCGGTAACCTGCCCGATGGATTATAATCACCAAACAATACATCAGCAATGGCGGTGCCTGCTGATTGTCCGCCATACCAGGCATTGATGATAGCCGGCACATTTGCTGCTTCCCAGGGAGTGGCAATGGCACTGCCTGTCATCATCACAAATACCACCGGCACTTTGGTACCAACTAATGATTTCATTAATTCCGTTTGCACCGCAGGTAACAGGATGCTGGTTCTGTCACCTCCATTAAAACCGGGATAATCCACTCTCATTTCTTCGCCTTCCAGTTGAGGTGAAATGCCGCCTACATAAATAATGGCATCTGCATCTTTAATGCGGTTGGCCAGCGCATTAAAATCTGTTTTTACAAAATGACCTGCACGTAATTGCACCCCCGCCTTGCCTTCGCCCTGGTAATATTCCAAAACCAGGCGGTAGGTTTTTCCTTTTTCTGTTTGCAGTTGATAGGTACGGGCACCCCAGCGGTTTCGGTTCCAGGCATTGATTACTTCCTTACCATCAACGAGGAACCTGTACCCATCATCCGCATTGAGCTCAAAACTGATATCACCGGTTTTGTCTGCGGTAAAATCCGTGCTGTAGCGCGCAGAGAAATGATAGGCCTTCATCGTATCCACTACAATCTCACCTTCCTGCCAGTTGAAATCAACCCTCGAAACCTGCTGAATGGAAATTGGATTACCTGTGAGCTCTTTGTTATTGAAATACTCGGCCTTGAAACCCTTCCTGCCTTCCCAACTGTAATTGTTGCTCATATCCACATACTGCAATAAAGTATCATTGGTAAAATTCACGGCTTTCTCATAAACTACTTCTGTTCCCGGACCCAGTTTATTTTTGATACCCTGCAGGCAGGTGATGATGGAAGAAGGTGTACCATTATAATTGCCCAGTACAGCAATAGCATTATCCGCATTGGGGCCCAGCACTACAATTTTTTTAATGTTTTTAGATAGGGGGAGGGTACCACCATCATTTTTTAATAACACGATGGATTGTTGTGCCATCTTCAAAGCATGGGCTTTATGGTCGGCATGCTCCAATACTGATGCTGGTGTCTGGGCATAGGGCACCATCGAAGCAGGATCAAAAAGCCCCAGCCGGAAGCGGATCATGAACAGTCTTTTGATCGATACATCGATCTGCTTTTCAGTAATGAGTCCCCTTCGTACGGCATCGACCAGGGATTTATAGGCATCCGTTCCACAATCGATGTCAGTGCCATGCAAAACCGCATCGGCGGAAGCAGTGGCGGCATCCGGGTGTGTTTTATGATTTTTGAAAAAATCATCTATGGCCCAGCAGTCGGAGGTAACATAACCATTAAACTTCCACCGTTTGCGAAGAATATCATTCATCAGTTCATCACTGCCGCAACAGGGTTGTCCCTTGTAGGCATTGTAAGCGCACATGACGCCGGCAACATTGGCATTTACCACCAGTTCTTCAAATGCCGGGAGATAAGTATTCCATAAATCATGTGATGATGGCACCGCGTTAAAAACATGTCGTAATGGTTCTGGTCCACTATGCACCGCGTAATGTTTGGCGCAGGCTGCAGCCTTGAGGTACTTAGGATCATCACCCTGCAAACCATGCACGAATGCTTTACCCAACATTGCGGTGAGGAATGGATCTTCCCCATAGGTTTCCTGTCCGCGTCCCCAGCGCGGATCACGGAAGATGTTGATGTTGGGTGTCCAGTAGGTGAGGCCAACATAACGTTGTCCCTGTTTGCCATCCGCAATAGCGCGGGAATAAATGGCGCGGCCTTCCAGCGCGGAATAATGGGCCATCTGTTTTAAAGAATTGGTATCAAAAGTTGCTGCCATGGCAATGGCCTGCGGATAGACCGTAACAGGGTAGGAGGTACGGGCCACTCCATGTAATACTTCGTTCCACCAGTCATAAGCCGGAATACCCAGCCGGGGAATAGCAGGCGCCGCGTTCAGCATCTGTGCCACTTTTTCTTCCAGCGTCAACCTCGACACCAGGTCATCGACTCTTTTTTCAAATGATAATGATGGATCATTGAACGGATAGGACTGGGCATTTGTTTTTAAAAAAAATATAAACAGGAAGCAAAACAGGATGATGTTGCGCATACGATTATTTTATTAGTTCTTTCAGGTTGCCCGTAGGGACATGCCATTGGTTGTTCTTTGATGATTGTATGAAATTGATGACGGCATGTCCGTGGTGAATATGATTGTATGGTTTTGAATCAGCATGACAGTGTAAATCGTGATGTTTGGTTTTCCGTAGGGACATGCCAATGGTTGTTCTTTGATGATTATATGAATTTGATGACGGCATGTCCGTTGACAATATGATCCTTAATAAATTCCCCGGACATGCCGGACAATGTGTTTCAAATTCTGGATTTCATTCTGCTGGCATGTCCCTACAATTGAAACCAAACCACTGTAATTCCCCGGACATGCCGGACATTGTGTTTCAAATTTTGAATTTCATCAGGCTGGCATGTCCCTACGTCGCCTCACGCCTCACGATTCACCCCATTATTCCCCGGACATGCCGGTCAATGTGTTTCAAATTCTGAATTTCATCAGGCTGGCATGTCCCTACGTGGGTCTCACGCCTCACGATTCACGATTTACGATTCACGTCTCACGATTCACCCCATTATTCCCCGGACATGCCGGGCAATGTGTTTCAAATCCTG